>NZ_QOZT01000052.1:0-27753 GCF_003345135.1 Acidovorax sp. BoFeN1 | reverse complement strand
GAGTCAACCAGCGCGGGCAGGTGGTGGGCGGTGCGGGCGTAGGCGCATCCACCGGCGTGGGTGGCGCCCGCGTTGGGGCAAGCATGGGCACATCGACCGTGCTGCATGACCCGCAGCGGCCTGCAGCGGCCCCCGATATACCTGCCGACGCACCCGCGCCAGCGCCCGATGTTGACCAGATCCAGTGGCGCGACTCCAGTGCCCGGATCGTCCCAACCTGCCGGGTGCACGGGGGCTGCTGACAGGCTGCATGTACACCCAAGCCCATCGTCCGGCGGGTGGAGAAATAAGCCGTGGAGATCATCCAGTCCCCATTCAGGCCTTTTGTTTTACGCTGGTGCCGGCGTTCGACCGTTGCTGTCCTCCAGCCATCATGGGTGAATGACCGGTCCGCAGCGGTTGCTGTCGGTCGCGGCCGTGACCTGAGTTCACGGTGCCTGGCACAAAGCTGTCATTGGCTCACCCAGCAGCGCGGCAGCATCGATGACCGGTATCGAGGGAGCTGCAGTCATGGTCTAGCACACGTCTCCCCATGAACGGGCACGACCCTACGCCTACCTGCGCGATGTCATGGCACGCCTGCCCATGCAGCCCGCCACCCAGATCGGCGAGCTGCTGCCATACCGCTGGCAGTCAGCCTGACAGCGCATATTCAGATACACGACCGCGCCCCGCAGTCAAGATGGGATCGCCGCGCGATTACGGGCGTCCTACAACCCTTAACTTAAGTCGGCCTACAGGCGAACAGTTGCCCCTCGGTCCCATGCCCCACGGCTGCATGGAATCCAAGTTCCATACCTAGGCAATTTTCTGACTTACGCTATGCGCCAAACCCAGGAAGGTCGAGATCAGAGGAGCTTGATGCCGCTCCTTTCTACAGATGAAGTGCACCTGTGTCGCCATGCTGGTGTCTGAAATAGTTAACTTAACAAGGCGAGGATCTGGCCTGTAGGCTGTTTCCGCCACGACGCCTAGGCCCAGCCCCTCCGCCACCGCCTCTCGAACGGACTCGCGGCTGCCCATCTCCAGAGCCACCTGCACCTCGACGCCTCGCTCCTTTAGTTCTTGTTCAAACACGCGTCTGGTCGTCGATCCTTCCTCTCGGATGACGAACCTCTGACCCTGCAGATCACGCAGTTTGAGAGTGGCCCGTTGCGCGAGTGAGTGTTGGGTGTTGCCGAATATCACCAATCGCTGGGTACGGTAAGCCGCGCCAAATAGATCTGGGTGAGCGACGTGATTGAGCACCACGCCGACGTCCCCCTGATAGTCAAAAATCTTCTCGGTGATAGTTCGTGAGTCACCCACGCCCACTGCCACTTTGACCAGTGGGAACTGTTCCGTGAACAGCTTCAACACGGGCAGCACGTTGTGCGGCCCGATGGCATGGATGACCAGTCGCCCTACGTATTGATTTTTCGCAGCAGCGAGCAGTGCGTGCGCATCTTCCTCGCCACTGAAGGTACGCCGGGTGTAGTTCAACAGAGTGCGTCCAAAGGACGTGAGTTCAAGCCGCCGCCCGCGCCGATGAAAAAGCTCCACGCCGAAGTCGACCTCCAGGCGCTGTATGTGTGAAGAAACAGTCGGTTGTTGAATAGCGAGCACTCTCGCGGCAGCGGTCATGCTGCCGGCTCGGGCCGTTGCGTCAAAGGCCTTCAAGGCTGCGAGGAGGCTGAGTCCAGACATTGATGTGATCTATGGGTGCCCTCATTTTTAGGGATGAAAGTTTCATATTCATGACACCTTGGTCACCCAGACTTGAGCTGTGCTTCCACTGAAGCTGTTTCTTCCAGAACCTCCTCTTTCCCGAGAGATACCTCTGACCACTTGAGTCCTGGTGTGCGTCTAGCGCACCACAACAAATGAAACCGAGCTATGAAAACTGCAATTCGCGAGAGCCATCTGAGCTTGCGGGGTATCACGGTGACCTATGCCGATGGTCACACGGCGCTTGCGCCCACCTCGCTGGAGGTACAGCATGGCGGGTTCCTTGTGCTGCTGGGCGCGTCGGGCGCGGGAAAGTCAACGCTGCTGCGCAGCATCAATGGCTTGGTTAGCCCCACAGACGGAGAGGTGTCGGTGGCCGATCTGCCGGGCGGCACCGTCTCAAAACGCAACCTTCTTGAGCATCGGCGCCACTGCGGCATGGTGTTCCAGCAGCACCACCTGATCGGGCGGCAAAGCGTGCTGGCCAATGTGTTGATGGGCAAGCTCGCCACCCGCGGATCTCTGGCGTCGTTGTGGCCTTGGAGCAAGGCTGACAAGCTGGAGGCGCTGGCGGCCATTGACCGCGTAGGCCTGCTTGAGAAAGCCCTAGCACGGGCAGACACCTTGTCTGGTGGGCAACAACAACGCATTGGCATTGCGCGTGCCTTGGTGCAAAAGCCCCGCCTGCTGCTGGCCGATGAGCCGGTGGCCAGCCTCGACCCGGCGACCGCGCAGAGTGTGTTGACCCTGCTTCACGACATCTGCAAGAAAGACCGACTCACGGCCATCGTGAGTCTGCATCAAGTCAACCTCGCGCGCATGTTCGCCGACCGCATTGTGGGCCTTCGCCAGGGCCAGGTGGTGTTCGACGGGACAGCAGCGCAGTTGACGGAAGAAGCCCAGTCTGCCCTGTACGCGAAGTCGTCACCTGCCAACATGGGCAGTCAATTTGATTCCCCCTCTCAATCCAAGGAGTTTTTACCGTGCTGAATCGTCGCCGTTTCCAATTTATCGCTGCCGTCACTTTGGCCGCCCTGTTGCCACTTGGCGCCCATGCCGAGGGCAAAAATCCTTCCAAGCTTCGCGTTGCACTGTTGCCGGACGAAAACGCCGCCACCATCATTCAGAACGCACAGCCTCTGAAGCGGTACCTGGAACAGACCCTGAAGAAGGAAATAGAGATTACGGTGACTACGGACTACTCGTCGATGATTGAAGCCATGCGCTTTGGCCGCATCGAGGTCGCCTACTTTGGACCGTTCTCTTACGTGCTTGCCAAGTCCAAGGCGCCCAACATTGAGCCATTTGCCGTTGGCGTGGAGCGCGGCTCGCCGACCTACCAGTCGGTTCTCATCGCCACGGCAGGCGGCCCGGTCAAGACCCTGGCTGACGTTCGTGGAAAGCCTTTTGGCTTTGGCGATCAGGCTTCGACGTCCGGTCACCTTGCACCGCGCGCGCACTTGCTTAAAAACCACCAACTGAACGGCGAGACTGACTACCGCCCCGTTCACCTGGGCACGCACGATGCCGTGGCCCGAGCTGTTCAGGCAGGGCAGGTTCCCGCCGGCGCTCTGTCAAAAACCATTCTGGACAACCTCATCGCAAAGGGCATGGTGGATGCCAACAAGATTGTGCAACTTGAACTGTCGGCACCCATTCCGAACTATCCCATTGCGATGCAAGGTAATCTCACGCCGGAGCTCAAGGAAGCCATCCGAGCCGCCTTTCTTCAGATGAAGGACGCCGAGATTCTCAAATCATTCCGTATCGAGGCCTTTGCCGCTACCGATGACAAGGCCTACGACATTCTTCGCGACACAGCACAGATTCTCAAGCTTGATCTGGGACGCATGAAATGACATCGGTAGCCTTGGAATCCATCATTGCCATTGACGGACAGCGGCGACTCAGACGGCTGGGCGCAGCCTGCGTAGTCCTGCTCGTTTGCACGCTGGCATTGTTTGTCACCGGTTTCTTTGACGCGCAGCGTTTCATCGAAGGGGCTCCTGCCATTCAGCAGTTGGCCTCTGAGATGGTGCCGCCCAACTTCGCTCGCTGGGAGCAATGGGTCATTCCACTGCGCGACACCTTGGCCATGTCGATTGCGGGAACGGCCTTGACCGTTCTGGCGTCGTTGCCGCTGGCCCTGGTGGCGGCGCCCAACACCGCGCCGAATGCGGTGGTTGGTCGAATCGTCAGAACCATCTTGGCTGCATTTCGGTCTGTGCCTGAAATCATCCTGGGCATTCTGTTCGTCGCGGCCGTGGGCTTTGGGGCATTGCCTGGTGTGCTGGCGTTGGCCCTGCATTCCACGGGCATGGTGGCCAAGTTCTACGCCGAAGCCATAGAGCACGTGGACCCGAAACCTCTGGAGGCCGCTAAGGCCGCGGGCGCAAGCCGGTTTCAGGTCATCACCCATGCTGTGTTACCGCAGGTTTTGCCCCAGTTGGCGGACATCACCATCTACCGATGGGAATATCACTTTCGCGCATCGGCAGTGATGGGCATCGTGGGTGCGGGCGGCATTGGCTTCGAACTCATGGCAGCTCTGCGCCTGATCAAGTACGACGAGGTCTCCGCCATTTTGCTGTCCATCCTCATATGCGTGCTCGTGGTCGACGGCATTGGGTCGGCGCTTCGCAAACATCTGAAATAGAAAGAGAGAGGAAGGTAATGATGCCGAAAATTGTGGTGACGCAGCCCATCCATGAAGCAGTTCTGGCGCGTCTTCGATCCGCCGGTGATGTAGTGATGAATCAAGGGCCTGAGCCCTGGAGCGAGGAAGAGCTTTACCTCCACCTGAAGGACGCCGACGCCATGATGGCGTTCATGCCTGACCGGGTAGATCAGCGAACCCTGTTGCACGCTCCCAGGCTCAAGACCATCGCTTGCGCCCTGAAGGGGTATGACAACTTTGACCTCAAGGCATGTGCGCAAGCCGGTGTCAGCGTGAGCTTCGTTCCTGACCTGCTCACAGAACCCACGGCAGAACTCGCCATTGGGCTGGCCATCGCCGCCGCGCGCCATGTGCTGGCAGGTGACGTCAGTGTTCGCAAGAGCTACGCAGGATGGCGTCCCCAGCTGTACGGAATGGGGTTGCACGGCTCGATAGTGGCGGTCGTCGGACTTGGCGCCGTGGGGCGGGCCATTGTGGACCGTCTCTGTGGCTTCGGGTGCGCTCAACTGCTGGGCGTGGACCCGCATGGTGATGACGAACGCCTGACCATGGTGAGCCTGGGTGAGGCCCTGTCGCAATCCGACTATGTCATTCTGGCCGTTCCGCTGCTGGACGTAACGCGTCACCTCGTCAATGACACCATGCTTGAAGGTGTTCGGCGGGGGCAGATCCTGGTCAACATTGGGCGAGGCTCGGTTGTGGACGAGGCTGCCGTGGCACGGGCGCTCAAGGACGAGCGCCTGGGTGCCTACGCCGCCGATGTGTACGAGATGGAAGACTGGCTGCTGGCAGACCGTCCACGCCAGATTCATCCGGAACTCTTGCAACACCCCTCCACGGTTTTCACACCCCACATTGGTTCGGCGGTGAAGAAGGTTCGCCGAGCCATCGAGTTGCAGGCTGCTGAAAATTTGCTCGTTGCGTTAAATGGTAATGAGCCGCTTGCACACTACGAGGCATCGCACTGAGCGGCTCATGTGGCAGCTTCGCACTGCTCGGTGCAGCCATGAGGTCACCACACCAGAGAATGCTTTTGGACGTTCTATGGTTCTGGCCGATCTAATTCTTTGAGAAGACCTTGGCTACGTGTTTCGGACCCGCGGGCCAACTGCGGATGCTCTTCGCAATGGTT
The DNA here is from genome assembly GCF_003345135.1 of Acidovorax sp. BoFeN1. Lineage (NCBI taxonomy): Bacteria > Pseudomonadati > Pseudomonadota > Betaproteobacteria > Burkholderiales > Comamonadaceae > Acidovorax > Acidovorax sp. BoFeN1. The sequence goes on along the minus strand of NZ_QOZT01000052.1, from coordinate 22,237 downwards.
CCGATAAGCCGTGCCGCCAAGTATCCGGGGTGGGATTCCCCCGGTTTCTCGGACGGTTTTCTGGGATCGTTGCCTACATCAACACCGACCGCAGCGGGTCGGGAGAACCAATTCATCCTTGGTGTGATCAGTTGCTCCTGCTACCTTGCCCGGCTCGCATCAATAGAGTGACCGGTCTGAGCAACAAAGCGGTCGCTTGAGACCCTGCTCGGCCAATGACCAGTTGCGCAACACGCGAACTTTCAGGCGTTAGGTTCGAGTGTCGGAGATCAGCCTTAAGGAGCCACTCGCGCGACATCCCCAGTGGCTGTAGCTGGCTGCGTCCCGCCTCTCAACCCTCACCCCACCAGCGGCTCTTCCTGCATCGCCTCGATCTGCTCGTGCAGCATGTCCACCTGCCCGCGCCAGTAGTCGCTGGTGCCGAACCAGGGGAAGTTGATGGGGAAGATCGGGTCTTGCCAGCGGCGGGCCAGCCAGGCGCTGTAGTGGATCAGGCGCAGGGTGCGCAGCGGCTCGATGAGGGCCAGCTCGCGCCGGTCGAACGTGCGGAACTGTTCGTAACCGTCGAGCAGCGCGCCGAGCTGGTGGGTGCGCTGGCGCCGGTCGCCCGACAGCAGCATCCACAGGTCCTGCACGGCCGGGCCCATGCGGGCGTCGTCCAGGTCGACAAAATGTGGGCCGCCGCGCCCCCATTCGTCCAGTGGCGTCCACAGGATGTTGCCGGGGTGGCAGTCGCCATGCAGGCGCAGCAGGGTGGCATCTTTCAAGAGAAATTGGCCGCCAGCGCTTTCCTGTAAAGCGCTGGAAGCTATCAAATCAAGAGCGGTCTTGCAGGCATCGCGCCAAGCCGATTGCACGTCGAGCGGGATCAGCTCGTGCTCCAGCAGCGAGTCGCGTGGTTCTGCGCCAAAGCCTTGCAAATCCAGTGCGGGGCGGTGCGTGAACGGGCGTGCGGCGCCCACGGTGTGGATGCGGGCCAGAAAGCGGCCTATCCATTCGAGCACCTCGAAGTCGTCCAGCTCGGGCTGGCGGCCGCCGCGCCAGGGGCTGACCGAGAACTGGAAGCCACCAAATGGGTGCAGCGTGCGGCCTGCCAGCACCAGCGGGCCAACGGCCGGAACCTCGGCGGCCATGAGCTCGGCGGCAAAGGCGTGCTCTTCGAGAATCTGGGCCTCGCTCCAGCGGCCTGGCCGGTAGAACTTGGCGACCACGCGCTCGCCGTCTTCCAGCGTGACCTGGTAGACGCGGTTTTCATAGGACGACAGCGCCATCAGCCGCCCGTCACCGTACAGCCCCACGCTGGCCAGTGCGTCCAGCACCACGTCGGGTGTGAGGGTGGCAAAGGGGTGGAGTGGCGTGGCGTCGGGGGTGTGGTGCATCTGGGCATTGTCGCTGGCTGGCTGCGCGTTGCCCTCGGGCGCACCATGCCATTCGTTCTGTGATGGAATTCCTAAATACCCCAACGGCCCTGGCAGTCTGCTGGACCTTCCGTGTCTGGTCGCTGCCACGCGACGAAAGCTCAAGACGCATGCACCTGTTTCTCCACTCAACCCTTGAGAACCCTCCCCGCAGGACAGCCGTCGCCTTGGCGCTGGCGCTGGGCCTGTGGGGGCAAACCGCCATGGCCACTGAAGAACCTGCTTACGAAAAACTGTCCACGCACGGGCACATCGAGCTGCGCCGCTATGCGCCGTTCATCGTTGCCGAGACCACGGTCGCGGGCGATATGGATGCGGCCTCGAACAAGGGCTTTCGCGCCATCGCCGACTACATCTTTGGCAATAACGTGGCGGCGGGGGCTGCCCCGGCCAAGGGCGCAGAAAAGATTGCGATGACGGCCCCCGTGGCGCTGGAGCCCGTCAGCCCGCCGCCGCCGTCAACGCAGACCATCGCGATGACGGCGCCTGTGGCTTTGCAGCCGCTGCCCCCTGCCAGCGCACAGGCCGGCCAGGCGCTCCCCGCGCTGCAGGGCGCCCAAAGCTGGCGCGTGCATTTTGTGATGCCCGCCCAATACACCCTGGCTACCTTGCCCAGGCCCAAAAACCCTGCGGTGACCTTGCGTGAAGTACCGGCCAAGACCTGGGCGGTGTTGAGCTACTCGGGGTTCAACACCGAAGCCATCGTCCAGCAGCGCACCGATGAACTGGTGGCTTGGCTGGCCGCGCAGCAGATCAAGACCCGTGGCAGCCCCCAGCTGGCCCGCTACAACCCGCCGTGGACCCTGCCCATGTTTCGGCGCAACGAGATCATGCTGGAGATAGAACCTGGAAACCCCAGTTGACCGCTTGCGAACGGTGGACTGACGCACAGGAGAGCGCTGCGTCGTCACACCTTGCCTGGCACGCCTATCACGGCACTGTCGGGCACATCCAGCGGAGGTTTCCAGGCTGAATAGTCCAGATGCTCCCCACCGTTTGGGCCATGTCATACTTTGTTACATGCGGATGTGATTCCGTGCACGAAACAGTAGGACGCACGAATGGCGTTGAGCATCAAAACCAAGATATGGCTGCCTGCCATTGCACTGAGCATCGGTCTGGTGCTCATGTCCACCGGCTCTGCCGTGCGCACGGTGAAGTCGCAGGCCATCACGGTCAAGGAGCAGTCCGACCAGCAAAGCAAGCTGGAGCTGGCGTCGCGCTGGCGCGGGCTGGTCGAGGCACAGGCGTTGCGCACCCTGGGGGCGGCACTGGCGTCCGATGAGGCTTCGGCGGCCCTGTTGCAGGGCGGGCAGGAGCAGGCCCTGCAAGAACTCACTCAAGTGCAATCGTCACTGAGCGCGCTGCTCACCGACACCATGGAGCGCGCAGCCCTGGAAGCCGCCACCAGCCAGGCGCAGGCACTGAAGGCATCGCTGGATGCTGCGCAAAAGCTCAAGGCTGCGGGCGACGCAGCCGCGTTGCAGGCGCACATTCAGGGCGACACCCAGGGCAAGCTCAAAGCCTTGCAGAGCGCGCAGCAGGACATGGTGCGCCTGACCGAGCGCGGCGCCACCGAACTGCGCGACAAGGCCGGCAACGAGCGCCTGAAAACCGTGTGGGGCGTGGCGGGCATCATGGCCATCATCATTGCAGCGGTGTGCATCGGCACGCGGCTGGTGCAGCGCAGCGTGACCGAGCCCCTGGCCGACATCGTGCAGGTGACGCGCTCGATTGGCGAGGGCGACCTGACGGTGCGCATCGTCACCGATCGCCAGGACGAGATGGGCGAAGTGCTGCGCGCGCTGGCGCAGATGTCGAATTCGCTGGCCGAACTGGTGGGGCAGGTGCAGCGCTCGGCGGGCAGCATTGGCGCCGCCAGTGTCGAAATCGCCCATGGCAACCATGATCTGTCCAACCGCACCGAGGCCACTGCCGCCAACCTGCAGCGCGCATCGTCCACGCTGGACCACCTCAACGGCGTGGTGGGCCAGTCGGCCGCATCGGCGCGCGAGGCCAACGCGCTGGCGGCCTCGGCCTACACCGTGGCGCAAAGCGGCGGTCAGTCGGTGAGCGAGGTGGTGCAGACCATGCACCGCATCGACCACTCTTCCAAAAAGATTGTGGACATCATTGCCGTGATCGACGGCATTGCCTTCCAGACCAACATCCTGGCGCTGAACGCCGCCGTGGAAGCGGCCCGTGCCGGAGAGCAGGGGCGCGGCTTTGCGGTGGTGGCCAGCGAGGTGCGCTCGCTGGCCGGGCGCTCGGCCGAGGCCGCACGCGAGGTCAAGGCGCTGATCTCCGCCTCGGTGGAGAACGTGGAAGCCGGCACGGCGCTGGTGGACCGCGCCGAGCAGACCATGCAGGAGATCGTGCAGTCGGTGCAGCGCGTCAGCGGCATCATCGAGGAGATTTCTGCCAGCTCCGCCGAACAAAGCAGCCACATGCAGCAGGTGAACTCCACCGTGGGCGAGCTGGAGCAAATGACCCAGCAGAACGCGGCGCTGGTGGAAGAAAGTGCAGCGGCTGCCGGTGCCATGAGCGAGCAGGCCGCCGTGCTCGAACGGCTGGTGGGGCGCTTCAAGCTGGCCGGGGCGGCGCACCAGTCTTCTTACGCACCATCGCCCGCGCTGCTGACGCGAAGCTAGTTCGAGAGGGCCGCAGCCTCTGATGGCCGCACGCTGGCCAGTGCATCCAGCACCATGTCGGGTGTGAGGGTGGAAAAAGGGTGCAGGCCAGGCGCTTCTGGGGAAATGTTCATCGGGCCATCGTAGCCCGCCGTTCAGCGCGGGAGGCGCATGGCCAGCGGATACCCCCGGTCGGGTGTCGTCACGGCGTATTGCATGCGGGGGCTGTGGTCCGTGCCGCGCCCCCACACGCCTTGGGGCTTGGCGAATGCGCGATGCCCTGGCAGGGGCTGGCACGCTTCACCGGCCAAGCGGCAGGCGTTGGGCAAAGTAATCGGGCATGGCGCCTGTGGCGCGAATGGCGGCGGCAGCAGCGCCGTGGTCGTAGGGCACGCGCTCAAAGCGCAGCAACCAGACATCGGTGTCGAGCAGGGCATACATGGCACGCGGGTCGCCGTCGCGCGGCTGGCCTACCGAGCCGATGGTCGCCACCCACTGCTGCGGTGGCGGCACCGGAAGGGCCACGCCCGGCTGGGGTGTAAAGCACACGAGCCCGCGCCAGGTGCCGCGCTGGTACAGCGTTTGCTGGTGCACATGGCCGCAAACCACATGGCAGATGCCGGGGCGCCGGGTTGCGGCGTCCAGGCATTGCGCTGCTGCGGTTTCGTTGTCCACATAAGGCCAGCGCTCGGGGGTGTCTGCGCTGGCATGTGCCAGCAGCACGCCGCCGATCTCGGCGACCAGGGGGCGGGCAGCAAGAAAGGCGCGCTCTTGCGGCGTGAGCTGTTCGTGCGTCCACTGGGCCCCGTATGCCGCCACGGTACTGGCCGCCCGGTCACCGGGTTTTGGAGGGTGCACGGCCAGGGCGTCATGGTTGCCACCAATCACGCAGTGGCCGGCTGCCACCAGCGCCATGGCCTGCCGTACCACGTAGCCGGGGTCGGCGCCATAGCCCACCAGATCGCCCAGCCAGGCAAAGCGCTCAGCGCCTTGCGCTCGGGCGTGGCTCATGCACGCGTCAAGGGCCTGGCGGTTGGAATGAATATCCGACAGCAGGGCCAGCTTCATGGATGTCTCCTTGAGACGCCATCATGCCCCGTCTGGCTGAGACCTGGCTTGCACGTACCCATGCGCCTGAGAGATGTGCGCGATTTTGTCGCGCAGAGTGGCAAATCTGGCGGCAAGGCCGGATGCCATTGGCAAGCGACGGGGCCGCAGCGGCGCACGCGGCGCACGCGGCGCGCTGGTGCGGCCCCGGTGGTTCAGACCAGTGTCAGCGCCACGTCGATGTTGCCGCGCGTGGCGTTGGAGTAGGGGCACACCTGGTGGGCCGCATCCACCAGGGCTTGGGCGGCGCTGCGGTCCATGCCGGGCAGGCTGATGGCCAGGCGCACGGCGATGCCATAACCTGCACCCACCTTGCCCAGGTCCACGCTGGCGTCAACGGCCAGGTCCTGTGGCAGGGTGATTTTTTGCATACCAGCCACGGCCTTCATGGCGCCGATGAAGCAGGCCGAATAGCCAGCGGCAAACAGCTGCTCGGGGTTGGTGCCGGTGCCAGCCGTGCCGGGAGACGACAGCTTGATGTCCAGGCGGCCGTCATCGGTGCGCGAGGTGCCGTCGCGGCCTCCGGTGGTGTGGGCGTTGGCGGTGTACAGAACTTTTTCGAGCGAGGCCATGGAATTTTCCTTTGAAGGTAATGCCCGCAGCGCGGGACGGGGTGGGAACAGAAAGGGGTGGATGGGATCAAGGCGCGCTCAGGCGTGCGCGCAGTGTCTTGAGCTGGCCGGTAAGTGCTGCCAGCTCGGGCAGCGAGCACTGGCTGCGTTGCAGCACACAGGGCGGAATGCTTTCGGCGGCATCGCGCAGCAAACGCCCTGCGGGGGTCAGGCTGATGCGCACGCGCCGCTCATCCTCGGCATCGCGCAGGCGGGCAATCAGGCCCGAGGCTTCAAGCCGTTTGAGCAGCGGGGTGAGCGTGCCCGAATCCAGATACAGGCGCTCGCCCAGGGCGCTCACCGTGATGCCGTCGCCCTCCCACAGCACCAGCATCACCAGGTATTGCGGATAGGTCAGGCCAATGGCGTCCAGCAGCGGCTTGTACAGCTTGGTCATGGCCAGCGAGGCGGAATACAGCGCAAAGCACACCTGGTTGTCCAGTTGCAGGGTGGCGGGGCTGGGTGAGAGGGGCGAGGGCTTGCGTGGCATGGGTTGAATTATTGCTGTCAATTAAATTGTGTACAATTTAACCAAGAAAAGCCCCTATTGAAGAACGGACTTCAGAACATCGGGCGGCCCAAAAAGAAAAGGCGCCCTCGGGCGCCTTGTGCTGTGCCTTGCGTGACCGCAGGGCTTGTTGGCTCAGTAGCTGTAAACGCCACGGCCCGTCTTGCGGCCCAGGCGACCGGCGGCCACCATTTCGCGCAGCAGGGGGCAGGCGCGGTATTTGCTGTCGCCAAACTCCTGCAAGTACACGTCCATCACGGCCAGGCACACGTCCAGGCCCACCATGTCGGCCAGGGCCAGCGGGCCAATCGGCTGGTTGCAGCCCAGCTTCATGCCGGCGTCGATGTCTTCGGGTGTGGCCAGGCCTTCGGCCAGCACAAAGAAGGCCTCGTTGATCATGGGCACCAGGATGCGGTTGACCACGAAGCCCGGGGCGTTCTTCACGGTGATGGGGCTCTTGCCCAGCGCCACGGCCATGGCCTTGACGGCGTCGTGCGTGGCGTCGCTGGTTTGCAGGCCACGGATGATCTCGACCAGCGCCATCATGGGCACGGGGTTGAAGAAGTGCATGCCGATGAACTTGTCGGCGCGGCTGGTGGCGGCGGCCAGCTTGGTGATGGAGATGGAGGACGTGTTGGAGGCAATGATCACGTCAGGGCCGACGATGCCGTCGACCTGCTTGAGGATCTTGAGCTTGAGCTCGTAGTTCTCGGTGGCGGCCTCGATGACGAGCTGGGCGGCCTTCAGGTCGTCGTAGCTGGTGGAGGTCTGGATGCACGCCAGGGCTGCGTCCTTGTCGGCCTGGGTGATCTTTTCTTTTTTGATCAGGCGGTCGAGGCTGCCCGAGACGGTGGCCAGGCCTTTTTGCACGGCGGCCTCAGAGATGTCGACCATGACGACCTTGATGCCCTTGACCGCGCATGCCTGCGCAATGCCATTGCCCATGGTGCCCGCGCCGATGATGCCAACTGTGGTGATGCTCATGTGGAATGCTCTCTGAAAAGTGAAACAACAGGCATCATCGTATCGGTATATGACACCCGTTTCACCGCGCCTGGCGGGCTGGCCAATGCGGTGCAGGGATCAGATTTTTAGAGATTATTGGCGCCAAGAGCTTATGCAGCTTGCGATAGCAGCTATTATATTAATAGCAATTCAAGCCTTGAAGCGCTTGCGTGTCAGCGCCAGCGCCACCCAAAAAGCCGCCACGGTGGTGACCACCAGCACCAGCCCGTGGCGCATCACGTTGTCGGGCCACTGGTCCATGAACAGCGGCCGCACCAGCTCGACCGCATTGGTCAGCGGCAGCCAGTCGGAAATGGCGCGCACCACGGGCGGCAACTGCTCGCGCGGGAAGAACACGCCTGACAAAAACATCATGGGCGTGAGCACCAGCGTGAAGTAGTAGGTGAAAAAATCGTAGCCCTTGGCCAGCGCGTTGAAGATGAGCGCAATGCTGGAAAACATGATGCCCACGAAGAGCAGCACCGGCCAGGCCACCAGCAGCTTGGGGCTGTGGCTGATGCCCAGTGCCAGCATCACGCCCAAAATGGCGGTCACGGTGAACAGCGCCTTGAAAGCGGCCCACAGCATTTCGGCCAGCACCACATCGTCCAGGCGGATGGGCGCGTTCATGATGCCGTCCCAGGTTTTTTGCACATGCATGCGCGAAAACGCCGAATACAGCGCCTCAAAACTCGCCGCGTTCATGGCGCTCATGCAGATCGAGCCGCTGGCCAGAAACAGGATGTAGGGCACCGTCTGACCATTCACATGGATCTTCCCCACCAGTGCGCCCATGCCGTAGCCAAAGGCCACCAGCCACATCAGCGGCTCGGCAATGTTGCCCACCAGGCTGGGAATGGCCAGCTTGCGCCACACCAGCAGGTTGCGCAAAAACACCGGCCACCAGCGGGTTGACAGGCTGGGCGCACGCCACACGGATGCAGGAAGCGGGCTGACAGTGGCAGAGGCGGATGGGAGGGGTGTTGACATGCGCCTATTGTGCGATGTTGTCCGTCCGGACGACAGCCCCGGCAGTAGAGTGCGACCATCGCTTAAAGTCACCACCAACGCGGGGCCGGTGCGCGCACCCCCCGTCCGTTGCCTCGATTTTTCTTCCACTTTTTCTGAAGCACCCACCATGACCACCCTTGGAACCCCCTTGTCGCCCCATGCCACCAAAGTCATGCTGCTGGGATCGGGCGAGCTGGGCAAGGAAGTGCTGATTGCGCTGCAGCGCCTGGGCGTGGAAACCATTGCGGTCGATCGTTACGACAACGCCCCCGGCCAGCAGGTGGCGCACCACGCGCGCACCATCGCCATGAGCGACCCGGCGCAACTCAAGGCCCTGATCGAGGCTGAGCGCCCGCACCTCGTGGTGCCCGAGATCGAGGCCATCGCCACCCACATGCTCGAAGAGCTGGAGGCCGCTGGCACGGTGCGCGTGATCCCCACGGCCCGCGCCGCGCGCCTGACGATGGACCGCGAAGGCATTCGCCGCCTTGCGGCCGAAACGCTGGGCCTGCCCACCAGTCCGTATAAATTTTGCGACTCGCTGGCCGAGCTGCAGGCGGCGATCGAAGGCGAGAACGGCGTTGGCATCGGCTACCCCTGCATCGTCAAGCCCGTGATGAGCAGCTCGGGCAAGGGCCAGAGCAAGATCGACGGCCCGGCCGACGTGCAAAAGGCCTGGGACTACGCCATGGCCGGTGGCCGTGTCAGCCACGGGCGCGTGATCGTCGAGGGCTTTGTCGATTTCGACTACGAAATCACCCTGCTGACCGTGCGCGCCGTGGGCAACGACGGCAACGTGCAAACGCAGTTCTGCGAACCCATCGGCCACCTGCAGGTGCACGGCGACTATGTGGAGAGCTGGCAACCCCAGCCCATGTCATCGGTCGCTTTGGAGCGTGCCAAGGCCATCGCCCAGGCGGTGACCGACAACCTGGGCGGCCAGGGCGTCTTCGGGGTGGAGCTGTTTGTGCAGGGCGACCAGGTCTGGTTCAGCGAAGTGAGCCCGCGCCCGCACGACACGGGCCTGGTCACGCTGTGCACGCAGCACCAGAGCGAATTTGAGCTGCACGCCCGCGCCATCCTCGGCCTGCCGGTGGACACCAGCCTGCGCAACCCCGGCGCCAGCGCCGTCATCTACGGCGGCGTGGAGGCCGCAGGCATCGTGTTCGACGGGGTGGAAGAAGCCCTGCGCGTGCCCGGCACCGACCTGCGCCTGTTTGGCAAGCCCGAGAGCTTTGCCCGGCGCCGCATGGGCGTGGCGCTGGCGCGTGCGGGCGATGTGGAGACGGCGCGGGGCCATGCCAAGCTCGCGGCCAGCAAGGTCAAACCGCGCAAGGCGTGATGCTAAAAATTTAAGCCAAATTGGCCTCTAGCGCTTATCCAGCAAGCGCTAGTAGCTATTTTTTTAGGAATTGTCTCGCCACCCAAGCCCAGCGCAGAAAAAGAGCCGGTGGACAAGGCGCGGGCTCATTCCCCGCCCCCCAGCTCGCTCTCGATTTGCTCGATGCTGGGCAAACTGGTTTGCAGCGCAGCGGGTAGGGATTCAATGAGCTGGTATTCCGCCACGCCAATGGGCTGGGCGGTGTCCCGCAGCGCGTATTCGGCCACCACCTTGTTCTTGGTCTTGCACAACAGCAGGCCAATGGTCGGGTTGTCCTGTTCGGCCTTGACCTGCATGTCCACCGCCGTCAGGTAAAAGCCCAATTGCCCCAGATGCTCGGGCTTGAACTTGCCGCCCTTGAGCTCGATCACCACATAGCAGCGCAGTTTGAGGTGGTAGAACAGCAGGTCGATAAAAAACTCATCGCCGCCTACATTCAGCATCACCTGCCGCCCCACGAACGCAAAGCCGGCGCCCAGCTCCAGCAGGAATTCCGTCACGTGCTTCACCAAGGCGTGTTCGACCTCGCGCTCTTGTGCCTCGTCGGTCAAGCCCAGAAAGTCGAAACGGTAAGGGTCTTTCAGCGATTCGCGCGCCAAATCGGACTGAGGCTTGGGCAAACTCGCTTCGAAGTTGGTGACTGCGGAGCCACTGCGCTCCAGCAAGCGGGTTTCGATCTGCATCACCAACACATTGCGCGACCAGTTGTGCTGGATGGCTTGGGCCGCATACCAGCGGCGGGTTTCGGGGGTGGAGAGCTTGTCCAGCAGCGCCAGCTGGTGATACCAGGGCAATTGTGCAAGCACCGCTTGCACAAATTCATCATCCGGCCACGCCTGGGCAAAAGACCGCATGCACTTGAGGTTGCGCGGCGAAAACCCCTTCATCTCGGGGAACGCCGTGCGCAAGTCGTGCGCCAGCCGCTCAATCACCTTCGCACCCCAGCCTTGTCGCTGGGGAGCACCCATTGCGCAAGCCTGTGCGCGCTCAGCCATCCTCCCGGATCTGCCGCCCGGTGAGCTTGAGGAACAAATCCTCCAGGTTGGCTGGCCGGTGCAGCGTGCGCAGGTGCCCGTGCTGCCCCAGCGCCTGCAGCAGGGGTTGGGCGTTCTGGGTGTAGAAGAAAACGGTCTCGCCGCTGACCTCCACGCGGGCGGCCAGCGCGCGCAGGGCGGCGTCATGGGCCAGGGGCACGGCGCCCACGCCATAGACCTCCACCACGTCGGGCTCCAGATGCTGGGCGATCAGCTCGCGCGGGCGGCCTTCGGTGATTTTCTTGCCGTGGTCCAGCACCAGCAGGCGCGAACACAGGCGCTCGGCCTCGTCCATGAAGTGGGTGGTGAGCAAGATGGATTTGCCCTGCTGCAGCAGCAGTTGCAGGCGCTCCCACATCAGGTGGCGCGCCTGCGGGTCGAGCCCGGTGGTGGGCTCGTCCAGCAGCAGCAGGCGCGGGTCGTTGACCAGCGCGCGGGCCAGTGACAGGCGCCGTTTCATGCCGCCCGACAGCTCACCGGGCTTGGCGTTGGCCTTGTGCGTGAGCGCAGCAAATTCGAGCAGGCGGGGCACACGCTCGTCCATCACCGCGCCCTTGATGCCGAAGTAGCGGCCGAATACGCGCAGGTTCTCGGCACAGGTGAAGTCGGGGTCCAGTGTGTCGAACTGGGTCACCACGCCCAGGTGGGCCTTGATGGCCAGGGCGTCGCGGGGCATCTGCAACGGGTCTGCTGCCGCGCCGGCGTAGAACTGCACCGTGCCGCCGTCGGGGGCGGTGTGCCCCAGGCACATGCGGATGGTGGTGGTTTTGCCAGCGCCATTGGGGCCGATCACGCCCAGGCATTCGCCCGGGGCAATGGCAAAAGATACATCGTCGACCACCGTGGTGTCGCCGTAGCGTTTGCTCAGGTGGCTTGCCTCGAACAAGGGCTGGGTTGGGGGCGCGAGGGTTTTGTCCATGGGAAGAGATTTTGAACCAAATCGGCGTTCGGCGCCCGTGCTGAAAGCGCTATAAGCTATGAATTAAATAGCATTTTGGTGAACGTGCAATCAATTGACGGTTATCCAGTTTCATGAAATTGCCATATTTTTGAAATCGCCGTGGGTACCAATCTGGGTATCCTGTGATTCAGTTATCTACCCATGGTCTGGAAAGCAACATATGAATCCACTGCCTCCCCCCGCAGCAATATCCGAGCGGCAACGCCAGGCGGCCAGGGCCCTGGACGAGACAGTGCAGGCGCAGCTGGCGCGCGCCAACATGGGGCTTTCGCCGGTGTCCATGGCGCTGGCGGCGGCCGACTGGGCCATGCACCTGGCCTTGTCGCCCGGGCGGCAAATGGTGCTGGGGCAGCGCGCCCTGGCGCTGGCGCAGCAGGCCTGGCTGGCTGCGGCGCGCCCGCAGGCAGACGATCAGGGCCTGCCGTTGCCCGAGAAGGATGCACGTTTTCGCGATGAAAGCTGGCAGCAATGGCCGTTCAGTGCCCTGAAGGAAGGCTTCAAGGCCCGCGACGCCTGGTGGCGCGAGGCGGCGCAGGTCGATGGCTTGACGCGCCATCACCAGCATGTGGTGGATTTTTTCACCCGCCAGGCGCTGGATGCACTGTCGCCCTCCAACTGGCCCGCCACCAATGCCGAGGCACACCACCGGGCGCGCGCAACCGGCGGAACAAGTCTGCTGGCGGGCTACCAGAACTTCACCAAAGACCTGCAAAAGCACCGACACGCGCCGCCCGATGCCGACCCGCAAACGCTGGAGCCTCTCACCTTTGAGGTGGGCAAGGATGTGGCCGCCACGCCGGGCAAGGTGGTGTTTCGCAACCACCTGATCGAGCTGATCCAGTACACACCCACCACCGACAAGGTTTATCCGGAGCCGCTGCTCATCGTGCCCTCGTGCATCATGAAGTACTACATCCTGGACCTCTCGCCCGCCAATTCCATGGTGCGCTATCTGGTGGGCCAGGGCTATACGGTGTTCATCGTTTCCTGGCGCAACCCCGACGCATCCGACCGAGACCTGGGCATGCAGGACTACCTGCGCCTGGGCGTGATGGAGGCCATGGCGGCCGTCAAAGAGCGCACGCAAGCGCCGCGCATCCACGCGCTGGGCTACTGCCTGGGTGGCACCTTCCTGGCCATGGTGGCGGCGGCCCTGGGGCACGAAAGCCGCGCAGATCAGGGCAAGGGCCCGGCGCGAGAGCATGTTGCCTTTCCGCCCCACATGCCCGAGCTGGCCTCGGTCACGCTGCTGGCGGCGCAAACCGATTTCAGCGAGCCCGGTGAGATGGGCGTCTTCATCGACGACGACCAGATCCAGGCGCTGCGCCAGGACATGGAGCGCAAGGGTTATTTCTCGGGCAAGGCCATGGCCGGCTCGTTCCAGTTTCTCAATGCGCGCGATCTGGTGTGGTCACGCAGCACGCGCCGCTACCTGCTGGGCCAGGACGAGGTGGACTTTGACCTCATGAGCTGGAACGCCGACGTCACGCGCCTGCCTGCGCGCATGCACTCCGAATACCTGTCGTCGCTGTTCCTCAACAACGCCCTGGCCACGGGGCAGTACCGCGTGGGCGGCGTGGGCGTGGCGCTGATGGACATCCATGCGCCGATGCTGGTGGTGGGCACCACGCGTGACCATGTCTCGCCCTGGCGCTCGGTGTACAAAATCCACCTGCAGACCGACACGCACGTCACCTTTGTGCTGGCCGCCGGGGGGCACAATGCCGGCATCGTCTCCGAGCCCGGCCGCCCGCGCCGCAGCTACCAGATCGCCGCCACCGAAGACGGCAATGGCTGGACGGGCCCTGACGAATGGGAAGCCAGCGCCCCGGTGCGCGAGGGCTCCTGGTGGGAGGCCATGGACGCCTGGCTCAAGGAGCGTTCGGGCAAGCCCGTGGCGCCGCCCCCCATCGACCCCGCCCATGTGCTGTGCGATGCACCCGGCGAAAACGTCATGGTGCGCTATGCCGACTGAAGGCTTGCTTGCAAACGAGCAGGTGGCAGTGCATTCCGCGTGCCGCACCACGGTGCCTGCCCCCAGGCGATCCACATGCCGAGATTTCAGGCCGGTTATGCCGGTTATGCCGGTTAAGAAGGGTGTGGCGGGCAGCAGGCTGCGTCGGCCAGTCGATCCACGTTAAACACCTCGCGCGCTGGCCGGGCACTGCCTGGCCAAGCGCCTTTTTCCTACGCCCTCAACACTGCACCCATGACAAAAAACAACAACGCATTCAGCCTGGCCGGCAAAAAGGGTCTGATTCTGGGCCTGGCCAACGAAAACAGCATTGCCTGGGGCTGCACCCAGCTGGCGCACCAGATGGGCGCCGAACTGGTGGTGTCCTGCCTCAACGACAAGGCGCGTCGCTTTGTCGAGCCGCTGACCGCGCCGCTGGGCGTGGATCTGGTGGGCTGTAATGTCGAGGAGGACGGCGAGCTCCAAGCCCTGGTGGCGCGCGCCGCGCAGCGCCTGGGGCAGCTCGATTTCGTGATCCACTCCATCGCCTGGGCGCCGATGGATGACCTGCACGGCCAGGTGATCGACAGCTCGCGCAAGGGCTTCTCGCGCGCCATGGAGGTGTCGTGCCACTCGTTTGCCCAGCTGGCCCGGCTGTGCGTGCCGCACATGGCGGCGGGCGGCAGCCTGCTGAGCATGACCTACCTGGGCGCTGACGAGGCCGTGCCCAATTACGGACTGATGGGGCCGGTAAAGGCCGCGCTCGAATCTCTGGTGCGCTACATGGCGCTGGAGCTGGGCCCGCAGGGCATTCGGGTGCATGCCGTCTCGCCCGGCCCCATCCTGACCCGGGCGGCTTCGGGCATTGCCAGTTTTGACGAACTCATGGCCAACGCTGCGCTCAAGGCGCCGCTCAAGCGCCTGGTCACGCTGGAAGAAATTGCCCAGCTCAGCACCTTCCTGTGCTGCGACGCGTCCTCCGGCATGACCGGCCAGACCATCTATGTCGATGGCGGCTGTCACGCCGTAGCCTGAGATGCAACGACACCCCCTGAGGTGCTGCGCACCTTCCCCCCGCTCTCGCCTCGCTGCGCGATGCGGGCAGGGGGACGCCACCAGCGCGGCGGGGCGGCCCTTGCGCGGTGGCCGCTGGCCTGGGCCGCGCCCGTTTCCACCGCCGGGTCATCGGGCTGAACCCTCATCCGCATGCATCCGCTCTGTTTTTCACCAAGGATCTCCGCAACATGAACATGGCACCCAACACCGAATGGCTTGAAAACGTCACCTACGACGAACTCAGCGTGGGTCAGAGCGCGCGCCTGCTGCGCACCCTGACGCAGGCCGACATCCAGGCCTTCGCTGCCGTCTCGGGCGACACCAATCCCGCCCACCTGAACCCCGAATACGCCAACGACACGCTGTTCCACGGCGTCATCGCCCACGGCATGTGGGGCGGCGCACTCATCTCGGCGCTGCTGGGCACGCAGTTCCCCGGCCCCGGCACCATTTACCTGGAGCAGGTGCTGCATTTCACCAAGCCGGTGCGCATCGGCGACACGCTCACCGTGACGGCCACTGTGGCCAGCAAGGACGATGAGAAGAAGCGCATCGAACTCGACTGCGTGGTCACCAACCAGAAGGGCCAGAGCGTGCTGCACGGCACCGCCCGTGTGATGCCGCCCACCACCAAGGTGCGCATCCCCAAGATCAACGCGCCGCAGATCCAGCTGTTCGACCCCGAAGCCCGCTTCAAGGAGTTGCTGGCGCTGGCCGACGGCATGCCTGCCGTGCGATGCGCCGTGGTGCACCCGTGCGACGCAGGCTCGCTGAGTGGCGCCATGGACTCGGCACGCTACGGCCTGATCGTGCCGGTGCTCGTGGGCCCCGAGGCGCGCATCCGTGCCGTGGCCGCCGAGGCGAACATCGACCTCGATGGCGTTGAAATCATCCCGGTCGAACACAGCCACGCCGCCGCTGAAATGGCCGCCGGCATGGCCGCGCGCCGCGAGGTCGAGGTGCTCATGAAGGGCAGCCTGCACACCGACGAAATGGTCAAGGCGGTGCTGGGCCAGCCGGCGCTGCGCACGGGCCGGCGCATGTCGCATGTGTTCCGCTTCGACGTGCCGCTCTACCCCAAGCCACTGCTGATCACCGACGCTGCGCTCAACATCCGCCCCAACCTGGCCGAGAAGGCGGACATCATCCAGAACGCCATCGACTTTGCCCGCATCATGGGTGTGGCCCAGCCGAAGGTGGCCATCCTGTCGGCGGTGGAGACCGTGAACGCCAACATTCCGTCCACCCTGGACGCCGCTGCCCTGTGCAAGATGGCCGACCGCGGCCAGATCACCGGCGGCCTGCTCGACGGCCCCCTGGCCTTCGACAACGCCATCTCGGCCCATGCGGCCGAGATCAAGCACATCGAATCGGCGGTGGCGGGCGATGCCGACATCCTGGCCGTGCCCGACCTGGAAAGTGGCAACATGCTGGCCAAACAGCTCGAATACCTGGCCGGTGCCTCGGGTTCGGGCCTGGTGCTGGGCGCGCGCGTGCCCATCGCCCTGACCAGCCGTGCCGACGGCCCCACGGCCCGCGTGGCCTCGGCCCTGCTGGCAGTGCTGGCGGCTTACGACGCCCGGCGCGAGCGCGCGCTCAAGCTGGCAGCCCCCATCAAAGACTGAAAGGCCCCACTCGCCATGGCTATTCTTGCTGTCAACGCGGGCTCGTCATCGCTCAAGTTCTCGCTCCACCCCCTGCACGGCGGTGAGGTGCAGCCCAGCGTGTTGACCGGTTGCATCGAGGGCCTGGAGCCCGCAGGCTCGCCCGAGATGGAGTGGTCTTTTGCCGGCCAGCGCCAGCGCCAGGCCGTCACGGGCCAGGGCGAGAGCCCTTTTCTGCGAGCGCTGGACAGCTTGCGCAGCCTGCTGGCGGGCCTGGAGGGTGCGCCCACCATCCGCGCCGTGGCGCACCGCGTGGTGCACGGCGGCCAGGATTTTCGTGACAGCGTGCTCGTCACCGATGCGGTGCTGGAGCGCCTGGAGCGCCTGAATTCGCTCGCGCCCCTGCACCAGCCGCACAACCTGGCGGGTGTGCGCTCGTTCCGCCAGGCCTTCCCGGCGCTGCCCCAGGTGGCGTGTTTTGACACCGCCTTTCACGCCGGGCTGCCCGATGTGGCCCGCGCGTTTGCCTTGCCGCAGTCGCTGACGGAGCAGGGCGTGCGCCGCTATGGTTTTCACGGTCTGTCTTACCAATACATCATGGGTACGCTGCTGGAGCACTCGCCGCGCGCGCACGGCCGCGTGCTCATGGCCCACCTGGGCAACGGTGCCAGCCTGTGCGCAGCCCGGGGCGGGCGCAGCGTGGCCACCACCATGGGTTTTTCGGCGCTCGACGGCCTGATGATGGGCACGCGCAGCGGCACGCTCGACGCCGGCGTGCTGCTCTACCTGATGGAGCAGGGCTGGGACCACGACCGCATCCAGAAGCTGCTTTACAAGCAAAGCGGGCTGTTGGGCGTGTCGGGCATCTCGGCCGACATGCGCCGCCTGCGCGCCGACGGCAGCCTTGCCGCGCAGCGTGCCATCGACCAGTTCACCTACCGCGTGGTGCGTGAATCGGGCGCCATGGTGGCCTGCATGGGCGGGCTTGACGTGCTGGCGTTCAGCGGCGGCATTGGCGAGCACGACGCCCAGCTGCGCGCCCAGGTGTGCGAGCAGCTTGGCTGGATGGGGGTGCGCATGGATGCGGGGCGCAATGCCAGCGCGCCGGGCGACGCTGCCCACGCCATCCATGCCGAGGGCAGTGCGGTGGAGGTGTGGGTGGTGCCCACCGACGAGGGCCGTGTGGCCGCACGCGAAGCGGCCCGCCTGCTGTACCAGGAGGATGACGCCCCCACCCCGGTGCCCCTGCCGGAGGCGCAGGCATGAATATGCATGAAAAGTGGCTCAAGCGCTTATGCAGCAAGCGCTAATAGCTATTGAATAAATAGCAAAAGCCGATATTCCGGGCTTTTGTCGGGGCGCTTACTGGAACGCCACTTCGGCAAAGCTGCGCAGCTTGCGGCTGTGCAGGCGGTCCACACCGCCGGTGCGCAGGATTTCGACGGCGCGCATGCCGATCAGCAGGTGTTGCTGAACGCGCTCGCGGTAGAAGTGGTTGGCCATGCCGGGCAGCTTGATCTCGCCGTGCAGGGGTTTGTCGCTCACGCACAAGAGCGTGCCGTAGGGCACCCGAAAACGAAAACCGTTGGCGGCAATGGTGGCGCTTTCCATGTCCAGCGCCACGGCGCGGCTCTGGCTGAAACGGCGCTGGGGCAGGTTGTCGGGCAGCAGCTCCCAGTTGCGGTTGTCGGTGCTGGCCACGGTGCCGGTGCGCATGATGCGCTTGAGCTCGTCGCGTCCCATTTGCGTGACGTCGGCCACGGCCTGCTCCAGGGCCAGCTGGATTTCGGCCAGCGCGGGGATGGGCACCCACAGTGGCAGCTCTTCGTCGAGCACATGGTCCTCGCGCACATAGGCGTGGGCCAGCACGTAGTCGCCCAGCTGCTGGCTGTTGCGCAGGCCCGCGCAGTGGCCCAGCATCAGCCAGGCGTGCGGGCGCAGCACGGCGATGTGGTCGGTAATGGTTTTGGCGTTGGCCGGGCCCACGCCGATGTTGACCATGGTGATGCCGCTGCGGTCGGCGCGCACGAGGTGGTAGGCCGGCATTTGCGGCAGGCGCGGGGGCTGTGTGCCCAGTTCGTCGCCCGCCTGCGCGGGCAGCCCCGTGCGGCGCGTGACCACGTTGCCGGGCTCTATGAAGGCGATGTATTCGCTGTCGGGCTTGGCCATTTCAGCATGGCCCAGGCGCACGAATTCGTCGATGTAGAACTGGTAGTTGGTGAACAGCACGAAGTTCTGGAACCACTCGGGCGCCGTGCCCGTGTAGTGGCGCAGTCGGTGCAGCGAGTAGTCGACGCGCGGCGCGGTAAAAAGCGACAGGGGCTGCGCCTCGCCCGGGCGGTGCTGGTGCGTGCCGTTGGCAATGCCGTCGTCCATGGCGGCCAGGTCGGGCAAATCGAACAGGTCGCGCATCAACATGCGGCGCTCGGGCGTCAGCGTACCCTCCACATGGTCATGCTCGGCAAACGAGAAGTGGATGGGGATGGGGTGGGCGCTGGTGCCCACCTCCAGGTCCACGTTGTGGCTGCTGCGCAGCAGGCGAAACTGCTCGGCGTAGTAGTCGGCAAACAGGTCGGGCCGCGTGAGGGTGGTCTCAAAGCGCCCGGGGCCTTCGACGAAGCCGTAGGCCAGTTTGTTGTCGGCGCGCGCCACCGTGGTGGTGTGCACGCGCACGAACGGATAAAACGCCCGCACCGGGGCGGGCGGGGTGTCGCCGCCCACAAAGCTTTGCATGGCCGCGCGCAGGTGGCCGATCTGTTGCTGGTAGATGCGCTGGATCTGGGCCAGCGCATCGGCGGGGTCGGTGTGGCGGGTGGGCGCGATGAAGTCGGTAATCTGGGGCATGGGCCTATTGTCCACATGCGCATGGGGCGCGTGTGACAGCCTTGCGCTCAGGTCAGCCCTGTGGTGACAACCAGCGCTGGGTGGCCTGTGCATCCATCGGGGCCGACACCAGAAAGCCCTGCACCAGGTCACAGCCCAGGCGGTGCAGCAGTTCTTTCTGTTCGGCCGTTTCCACGCCCTCGGCCACGGTTTTGAGTTGCAGGCTGTGGCCCATCTGGATGATGGCGGTGACGATGGCCACGTCGTCGGCGCTTTGGGGGGTGTCCATCACGAAAGATCGGTCGATCTTGAGCTTGTCGATGGGGTAGCGCTTGAGGTATGCCAGCGAGGAATAGCCCGTGCCGAAATCGTCAATGGTGACCCCCACGCCCAGTGCCTTGATGGCGTTGAGGGTTTCCAGCACCTGCCCCGTGTGGTGCATCAGCACGGATTCGGTGAGCTCGATTTCCAGAAAACGGGGCTCCAGCCCGGTGGCATGCAGCACGGCAGCGAGTTCGCCCGCCACGTCGCGCTGGCGAAACTCCAGCGCCGACAGGTTGACGGCCACCGGCACCATGGCCAGGCCTTCGTTTTGCCAGGCCTTGAGCTGGCGGCAGGCCTCGTGCATGACCCAGCGGCCAATGGGTGTGATGAGCCCGCGTGATTCGGAGAAGGTGATGAACTCCTCCGGGCCGACCAGGCCCCGCTCGGGGTGCTGCCAGCGCACCAGCGCCTCAAAGCCCTTGAGGGAGCCATCTGCCAGGCAGATCTGCGGCTGGTAGTGCAGCACGAAGGCATTGCTGGCAATGGCCTCGCGCAGCTGGCGCTCTTGCTGCAGCACATCGGTGGCGTGCACGTCCATGCCGGGTTGATAGAACTGCCGGTTGCCCCGGCCACTGTCCTTGGCGTGGTACATCGCCGTGTCGGCGCAGCGCAGCAGTCCCTGGACGGTGGTGTCGTCGCCCGGAAACAAGCTGATGCCGATGGAGGGCGACATCGTGAGCGGCAGCTGACCCACGGTGAATGCGCTGCGCATGGTTTCGATCAGCTTGTCGGCCACCAAGGCGGCATCGTCGGGCGTGTGGATGTCGGTCAGCACCGCCACGAATTCATCTCCGCTGAGCCGCGCCACCAGATCGGTGTCGCGCACGCTCTGGCGCAAGCGTTCGGCCACATCGCACAGCAACTGGTCGCCGGCGTGGTGGCCCAGTGAATCATTGACGGTCTTGAAATGGTCGAGGTTGATGAACAAGACCGCCACCTGGGATTTGCGCCTGCGTGCCATCGACAGCACCTTGCCCAGCTGTTCCATCAGAAAGCGGCGATTGGGCAGCTGGGTCAGGGTGTCGTGCAGTGCCAGAAAGGTTTCGCGCTCCTGTGCCTCTTTGCGGGCCGTGATGTCGCGCACCACCACCACGCGGTAGTCGGCATGCAGTTGCGGCATGGTCTTGCCCACCACTTCGACGGGAATTTCGTGCCCGTCCTTGTGCCGAATGGTCACTTCATAGGGGTCTTCGCGGCCGCTGCGCGTGTACTCGTAGGCCACGGACCGCCACTCGGGACTGATGAAATTGAAGATCGACAGGCCCATCACTTCCGGCAGGGTGTAGCCCGTAAGCCGCGTCAACGCGTCGTTGCCGTCAGTGATCAGCCCGTCGCGGTGAAAGAGAATGGCCTCATCGGTGATTTCGGTGAATTTGCGCATGCGCTCTTCACTCTGGCGCACGGTACTGTCGGCTTGCCAGCGGTCGGTGATGTCCGTGATCAGCACGAACGAGCCCAATTGTTGTTTCTGCGGGCTGAAGTGCGGGATCAGGTTGACCTCGATCATGCGGGACTCTCCACTGGAGATGGTCTGTTCGCGCATGTACTTCACATGCTCCCCGCGGGTCGAGCGCTCGATATAGGGCTGTATGGCCAGCCATGCCTTGGTGCCAATGGCCTCCTGCACGGTCAGGCCCACAATGGATGCGACGGAATGCCCGTTGTAGGCGGCATACCCCTGGTTGGCAAACTGGCAGCGCAGGCCGGGCAGGTCGAAATAGGCCATCAGGGCCGGGACGGAGTCGGCGATCAGCCGCAGCAACGCGTCGCTGGAGCCTTGGGGTCCAGAAATGGGGGCTTCTGAGGTCAGTTCGTGCATGTTCGGGGGCCAGTTGAACCAGTTATAGCCGATTGACCTGACGCGAAACCTAAGGGCAACTCCGCATGGTGGGCGGCACGGGGCGCCGGTTGTTTTGTGCTATTTCTGTCACCATGTTGTAGGGTCTGTAAAGAAAGGTGCACAAGCCCCATGCAGGATTTTGCAGGTTTTTCGACGGCGCTGGCCGTGCTGGCGAGCGCGGCGGGATGCGGCTTGCTGATGGGAATCGAGCGCGAGCGTCGCAAGGGGGCGGGGCCCGACCGGGCACTGGCCGGGGTCCGGTCGTTCACCCTCGCCGCCATCGGCGGTGCCACCGCCGCCCTGACGGGCATTCCTGCCCTGATGGCGGTTGGTGCGGCATTGGTGGCGGCCCTGACGGTGGTGGCCTATGCCCGGGACCGCTCGGGCGACCCGGGCGTGACCACCGAGATTGCGCTGTTGCTGGCCTACCTGATCGGGGTGACCTGCGCACGCGACCAGTTGCTGGCTGCCGCCCTGGCGGTGGTGGTGACCGGCTTGATGGCGCTGCGGGACACGTTGCACCAGTTTGCCAATCAGTGGCTTCAGCCCGGCGAGGTGCGCAGCGGGCTCATCTTGGCTGCGCTGGCCTTGCTGGTGTATCCGCTGGCGCCTGACACCCCCCTGTGGCAGGGGGTGCTGAACCCCCAGGTGATGGTGCGCCTGGTCATTGTGCTGCTGGTGATCCAGTCTCTTGCGCATGTGGCCAAGCGCCTGATGCAGGCCCGCCATGCGCTGGCGCTGTCGGCGCTGGCATCGGGGTTTGTGTCCAGCACGGCCACCATTGCCAGTCTGGGCATGGAGGTGCGCACCGGGCACAGCGCGCCGCGCGCCCATGCGGGGGCTGCCGTGCTTTCGTGCGTGGCCACCATGGTCCAGATCGCCGTGGTGGCTGCCACCGTACAGCCGCAGTGGCTGGCGCGGCTGTGGTTGCCCGCACTGGCGGGGGGGTGTGTGGCGGCTGCTATGGGGT
>NZ_QOZT01000051.1:0-27831 GCF_003345135.1 Acidovorax sp. BoFeN1 | reverse complement strand
CCGTTGTTACATTGCGGAACAGCGCCTTGGATTTGTGCTGTTTTTGGCCTCTAGCGCTTTACCTGTAAGCGCTATTAGCTATCATTTCGTGAGCTAATCGGTTCACATCAGTACGGGGCCCGCCCGCCCGTCTTCCACCACGAAGCGCGCCAGGGTGGATGCGCCGCTGTCGGCCCGCAAGGGGTCGTCCACCACCCGCAAGCTGGTGGTCCAGTGCTGCGGGGTGATGTCGGCCAGGCCGTAGCCACGCTGGTCGCAGCGCGCCAACAGCACATGCGGGTTGTGGCGGGCGATGGCATCCACCTTGTCCTGCGTGGTGCCCGCGCGCGAGCTGATCGAGGTGCCGCAGAACTCGCTGGCGACCACCGGCCCGGCAGGCTGCTGGCCGTCCGAGCCGGCATCGGTGAGCACCTTGCAGACATAGTTCTGGTGGATGTCGCCGCCCAGCAGCACGCTGTTGCGCGGTGCGTGGCGGGCCAGTGACTGCAGCAGGCGCGCGCGGGCGCCGGGGTAGCCGTCCCAGCTGTCGGTGGAGACCACGCCCGAGGGGTAGCGGCGGGGCGAGAACAGGGTTTGCTGCGCGATCACGCTCCAGCGGGTGCGGTCGTGCTGTGCATCGGCGGCCAGGCCCGCATCAAGCCACTGCTCCTGCGCAGCGCCCAGCAGGGTGCGTTGCGGGTCGGCGTGGGCGGCACAGTCTTGCGGGCGCACGGCGGCAGCCCCGCCCGTGTCGGCCGCACGGCAGGCCTGCCACTGGCGGTGCTGGCGGGTGTCGAGCAGGTGCACCTGGGCCAGCCTGCCCCAGCGCAGGCGCCGGTACACCTGCAGGGCACCAAAGTCGGGCGCCAGCAGGCTGGCTGCACGCAGCGGCATGTTTTCGTAAAACGCCTGCCAGGCAGCGCTGCGCAGGGCAAGAAAAGCGACTGGGTCGCCCTGGCTGCCCTTGCCTTGGGCGCCGGCGTAGTCGTTCTGCACCTCGTGGTCATCCCAGGTGACGGCCCACGGGCAGGCGGCATGGGCGGCCTGCAGGGCCGGGTCGCTTTTGTGCAGCGCATAGCGGTCGCGGAAGTCGGCCAGGGTGCTGGCGTGCCGCAGCGCGTGCACGCGGGCCAGGCCCGTGGTGGCTGGTGGCGATGCGTATTCGTAGATGTAGTCGCCCAGGAACAGCACCAGGTCGGGCTGGTCAGCGCACAGGTGGCGCCACGCGGCGTAGTGGCCGTGCTCCCAGCGCTGGCATGAGGCAAAGGCGATGCGCAGATGGGCGTCCATGGCATCGGCCGCAGGTGCGGTACGGGTGCGGCCCGTGGCGCTGATGGCGTCGCCCAGCATGAAGCGGTAGTGGTACCAGCGCCCCGGGGCCAGCCCGGTGAGTTCCACATGCACGCTGTGGCCCAGTGCGGGAAGCGCCGTGGCCTGCCCGCGCTGCACGATGCGCCGAAAGGCCGGGTCGTCGGCCAGCTCCCAGCGCACGGTGAACGGATCGCTGAGATCGCCGTGCTGTGTTGGCAGCAGTCGAGTCCAGAGCACCACGCCGTCGGGTGTGGGGTCGCCGCTGGCCACGCCCAGGGCAAACGGGTCGTGCTGCAGCGGGTGGTTGCTCCAGGCCCAGCGGGGCAGGGTGCCGGCAGCGGCCACCAGGGCGGCACGCTGCAGGAAGGCGCGGCGTTGCAGGGGTGTCATGGTGCGGAGTGTCGCGGCTGGCTGCAGGGCGAAAGCGACAGCCGCTCCAGCCGCTCAGGCGGCCATGACGCGGTTCTTGCCCGAGCGTTTGGCCAGGTACATGCTTTTGTCGGCCCGACGAATGGCATCGGCGCTGGTCTCGCCGTCACCCAGCTGGGCCACCCCGGCGCTGAAGGTGATCAGCAATTTTTCGGTGCCTTGCAGAAAGAAGCGGGTGGTCAGCTCGCGCTGCAGGCGCGTCATGGCGGCTACGCCGTTGGCGACGGTGGTGTCGGGCAAGATCAGCACGAACTCTTCGCCGCCATAGCGGGCCAGCAGGTCCTGGGGGCGCATGACTTCGCGGGTGACCTGGGTCAGGTGCACCAGTGCCGCATCGCCGGCGGTGTGGCCGAGGCGGTCGTTGATGGTCTTGAAATTGTCGATGTCGAGCAGCGCCAGACACAGCGGCGCACCCATGCGGCGCGCACGGGCCAGCTCACGCTCCATGGCCTCGTCCAGCCCCTTGCGGTTGAGCGAGCCGGTGAGCGGGTCGTGGCGTGCCTGGGCGCTGGCGCGGTCGAGTTCCTGCTGCAGTTGTGCCACCTGCGCCCGCTTGAGTTCGGTGCGCTCGCGCAGTTCGTGAAGCTCGTCGTGGGCTGACCGGCTGTCCAGCGCCATGGAGCGCGTCGCTTGCATCACCTCCTGCAGCACAGGGGCAATTTCCTCCAGCGTGGTGGCCTTACCGATGAGATCGGCGCAGCGCTCCATCGTGCCCTGGTACGTGGTGCTGGAGTCGGTGATCTTTGCCAGGCGCTCGATGAAGGTGGACAGCATGTCCCTCATCTGCTCCTGGGCCTCGACGGTGCGGGCGTGGGCTTCGGTCTGCTTGAAGATCACGTCTTTCAGGCGCCGCTGCACATCGTCCAGCCGGCGCAGCGTGAGCGGCGGCGTGGAGGCGGCCATCAGTGCCTCGGCCTGGCCATGGAGCCAGCGGTCTTCCACGCTCAGCGCGGCGATATTTTCAAACACCATGTGCAGCAGATCGAGCAGGCTGGAACGGATGGCGGCCTGGTCTTCGGTGGCAAACGACAGGCGATAAGTGAAGTTGCCCAGCATCAGCTGCACCGTCGATACGGGCGGGGCGGGCTCGCGCAGCAACTTGGTCAGCTGCTGGGCCATTTCATGCACGCGTGCATCGTCTTCGCCCAGCGCGGGCAGCGTGTTGTCGATCAGGCGGGCCAGCAGTTCTGCCAGGTCTTCGGGCAGGATGGTCAACGCGGTGGTTTCGGCGGCCACGGGTTCGGCGGTGGCCGGGTTGAGCCCCAGATTGGCGTAGCCCACCATCACGCTTTGCAGCGATGTCCAGTCCCTGTTGTCCACCGCCCGCTCCAACTGGCCCAGCAGCCGCTTTTGTGCCAGGGTCTGGCCCGGGAGCACCCGCAGAATGTGTTTTAGCGGCCCGTCCGGGAACGCCGGTGGGGTGCGGATGCCGGCAATTTCGTCATACAGCGCCAGATAGTTGTCTGGCGTTGGGGCCAGCCGTCGGATGGCCAGTTGCTTGAGCGTTTCGCGGGCAATTTCAGAGGGTTGTCGGTCCGCCATGTGCGAGCATCCGTGTCAGGGGTCTGGGGTGCGCGAGTTTGACACAGGGCGGCGGCTTCACGGCAAAGCCGTCCGCCTCGGTGGTTCGATTTCAGTTAACCATGACCAGCTTGCCCATCACGCCGCGCGAGCCCATGTGGGCATAGGCCGCGGGCAGCTCGGCCATGGGCATGGTGCGGTCGATCACGGGCTTGATCTTGCCCTGGCCATACCACTGGGCCAGCTCGCCCATCATGGCGGCATTGGCCTTGGGCTCGCGCTTGGCAAAGTCGCCCCAGAACACCCCAACGATCGAGGCACCCTTGAGGAGCGCCAGGTTGAATGGCAGTGCCGGGATGGGCCCCGAGGCAAAACCCACCACCAGGTAGCGGCCGCGCCAGGCGATAGAGCGGAAGGCCGGTTCGGCAAAGTCCCCGCCCACGGGGTCGTAAATGACGTCAGGCCCCTTGCCATCGGTCAAGGTCTTGATTGCGTCGCGCAGGTTTTCCTTGCTGTAGTTGATGGTGGCGTCGGCGCCAATCGAGGTGCACAGCGCGCATTTTTCGTCGCTGGAGGCCGCTGCGATCACGCGTGCGCCCATGGCCTTGGCGATCTGGATGGCTGCGGTGCCCACGCCGCCTGCTGCGCCGAGCACCAGCACGGTTTCGCCGGCCTTGAGCTGGGCGCGGTCTACCAGCGCGTGGTGGGATGTGGCGTAGATCATGATGAATGCGGCCGCATCCACATGCGAAAAGCCGTCTGGCAACGGCATGCACAGGGCTGCCGGGGCAATGGTGTGGGTGCCAAAGCCGCCCGTGCCGGACAGGCAGGCCACGCTCTGGCCGACCTTCAGGTGCGTGACCCCATCGCCCACGGCTGCCACCACGCCTGCGTACTCCGAGCCGGGCACAAACGGCAGGGGTGGCTTCATCTGGTACTTGTTCTGCACGATCAGCAGATCCGGAAAGTTCAGGCTGGCGGCCTTGATCTCGATGAGCACCTCGCCCGCTTTGGGGGTGGGGGTGGGCAGTTCGGTCCAGGTGAGCGCGTCAACGCCGGTGGGGTTCGTGCAAAGCCAAGCGTGCATGGGTATGTCTCCGGTCTGTCTCTTGATGATGGGGCGCATGATAGGTGGGGGGGCCGCGCAGGGGTTGTCCCCCGAGCGACGGCCGCGTTTGGAAGCAGCGCGCTGACCCCGGGCGTTCGCGCGCGGGGTGCCGCACCTACAATCCGTTGCAACCTCTACTGCAACCATGAAGATTCTCATTTCCAACGACGACGGCTACCAGGCGCCAGGCATCGTGGCGCTGCACGATGCGCTCAGAACCCTCGACGGGGTGCAGGTGGAGGTCGTGGCCCCCGAGCACAATAACAGTGCCAAGTCCAACGCGCTTACTCTGCATTCACCGCTGTATGTGCACAAGGCAGCCAACGGCTTTCGCTATGTGAATGGCACGCCGGCCGATTGCGTGCACATCGCCCTCACGGGACTGCTGGGATACCGGCCCGATCTGGTGGTATCCGGCATCAACAACGGCGCCAACATGGGCGACGACACCATCTACTCGGGCACCGTGGGCGCTGCCATGGAGGGGTTTCTTTTTGGCATTCCAGCCATGGCGGTATCTCAGGTGGACAAAGGCTGGGGCGAAATCGAGGCAGCTGCGCACAAAACCCGCGAAATCGTTGCGCAGATGATGGCGCAGAACCTGGTGGCTGAGGCGCCGTGGTTGCTCAATATCAACATTCCGAACATGCCGCTGCAGGCATTGCGCCCCCTGAAACTGTGCCGCTTGGGGCGCCGCCATGCGGCCGAGCGGGTGATCGTGCAGGAGAGCCCGCGCGGGGACGTGATGTATTGGATCGGCGGGGCTGGCGCAGCCAAGGATGAAGCTGAAGGCACCGATTTTCACGCGACAGCCCAGGGGCATGTGTCGGTGACCCCGTTGAAGGTGGATCTGACCGACCACGACAATCTGGGTTATTGGGCGCAGACGGCGTCCCGCTTGGTGACCGCTGGTTCAGTGGCCCCGCAGCGGTGATGCAGCGCAGACCCGGTTTTCCGGCCCGCCTGGATGGCGCTGGGGGTGCCGCCTCCAAGCCTGCGCCAGCCCCGTTGCGCCCGACGGTGCGCCCCAATGTGCCGGCAGCGCCCCACGGTGTTGGGCTGGATTCGGCTGCGGTACGCGCGCGCATGGTGCAAAAGCTCGCGGCGGGCGGCATTGCATCACCATTGGTGCTTCAGGCCCTCTCGTCGGTGGAGCGGCACCGCTTTGTTGATAGTGCGTTGGTGAATCAGGCTTACGAAGACACCAGTTTGCCCATCGGCCTGGCGCAGACCATTTCCAAGCCCAGCGTGGTGGCGCGCATGTGCGAACTGCTGTTGGGCGCGGAGTGCGCGCGGACCGGCGGGTTGGGCCGCGTGCTCGAAATCGGCACCGGCTGCGGCTACCAGGCCGCGGTGCTTGGTCGTCTAGCGCGCGAGGTGTATTCGATCGAGCGCTTGCGCGGCCTGCACGAGAAGGCGCGCGACAATCTGCGCCATCTGCGGCTGGCCAATGTGCACCTGTTGTTTGGCGATGGCATGCAAGGTTATGCCAAGGGCGCACCCTATGCGGCCATCATCGCAGCGGCTGGCGGCGAAGCCGTACCGCAGGCCTGGTGTGATCAATTGGCCTTGGGCGGGCGCCTCGTGGCGCCCATGGCGCTTGCTGGCGGGCAGCAAGTGTTGCTTGTCATCGACAAAACCGCGCACGGATTGAAACAAAGCGTTCTCGAACCGGTTCATTTTGTCCCTCTAAAATCGGGGATTGCCTGAAGGGAATGCTTATGTTGGTATCACGTAGTCTTGTCGTTGGGGTTTCCGTCACGTTGACGGCGCTGGTGCTTGCTGGCTGCGGAACCCGTATGACGAAGGCTCCCGTGGAGGACCGTGGAACGTCTTCTGCCTCGTCGTCGCCTTCGTCAGTGCCTGGCGTGGTGGTGACACCCATCAAGCCCTTGCCGGGGGCTGAGAATGCAGGAAAACCGGGTTACTACACTGTCAAGGCCGGAGATACGCTGATTCGCATTGGCCTTGAAAATGGCCAAGGCTGGAAGGACATTGCGCGCTGGAACAACCTGGACAATGCCAACCTGATCGAGGTGGGGCAGGTGCTGCGAGTGGCGCCCCCCTCGGCCACGGCGGCCACCGAAACGGGCGTGGTGGCGCGTCCTGTTGCCTCTTCGGCTGTTGTTCCTGCTTCGGCTGCCAGCACGCCCAAGCCTGCCGCCAGTGCTGCGGTGGCTGTGCCTGCGCCAATCCCAGCCCCTACCTCCGCTGCGGCAGCAGCCTCATCGGAAGACGACGTTCCTTTCATCTGGCCTGCTTCTGGCACTCTGCTGGCAGGTTTTGATGAGGCCCGTAACAAGGGCTACGATATTTCCGGTAAAGCCGGAGACCCGGTTCTTGCGGCGGCTGACGGGCGGGTGGTGTATGCGGGCGCCGGTCTGCGGGGCTATGGCAATCTCGTTATTTTGAAGCACAACAACACCTTTTTGACCGCCTATGCGCACAACCAGGCATTGCTGGTCAAGGAAGACCAGACGGTGCGGCGCGGCCAAAAAATTGCGGAAATGGGCAGTACGGATGCTGACCGCGTCAAGCTGCACTTCGAAATTCGGCGCCAGGGCAAACCTGTGGACCCTGTCCGCTACTTGCCAGCGCGTTGAGTTTGACTTCTGTCGCACTGTCTGCCGTGCCTGATGCAGACCCAACGGGCCGTCTCGACGAAATAACAGCCGGTAGGGCCGTGTCTGCCGCGGGTTCGGCCGAAACCCCGGATGAACTCGGCTTATCGGATGAGTTTACTGGCCTTGCCGAGGCTGAATCCGAGTTGCGGCAAGTGGTGGTGGGTGTGGCCCAGCATGGCGCGCGCCTGGACCGCGCGCTGGTCGAGCTGGTGCCCGAGTTTTCTCGCAGCTATCTGCAGCAGCTTCTGTCGCAGGGTCTTGTTTCACTGAACGGTCGTCCGGCCACCAAGGCGGCTGTGCGGGTGAAGGCCGGCGACCCGGTCTCGGTCGAGATGCGCCCGACGCTGCAGAGCCAGGCATTTCGCCCGGAGTCGCTGCCCATCGATGTGGTTTACGAAGACGAGCACCTGCTGGTAATTAACAAGCCGGCGGGCCTGGTCGTTCATCCCGCCCCGGGAAACTGGGGTGGAACGCTGCTGAACGGGCTTCTTGCGCGCGATGAAAAGGCGCAATGGGTGCCCCGCGCGGGCATCGTGCACCGCCTTGACAAGGACACCAGTGGCCTGATGGTTGTTGCCAAGGATCGGGCCACTATGGATGCGCTCGTGTGCATGATCGCCGAGCGGGCAGTGCATCGGCAATACCTGGCCTTGGCGCACCGGCCCTGGACGGGGCCCCACAGCCGGACGGTGCAAGCCCCCATCGGGCGCGATCCACGCAACCGTTTGCGCATGGCTGTAGTCGACCTGGACAGTCATCCCGGAAAAACTGCGCGCACGGATGTGCGATGGCTTGCAGGCAATGACCTCGGTTGCTGGGTGGAGTGCACCTTGCACACTGGGCGCACCCATCAGATTCGGGTGCACATGGCATCCATCGGGCACCCGCTGGTTGCCGACAGTCTTTATGGAGGGGCTTATGCTGCGGGAATGGAGCGCCAGGCGCTTCATGCCTATCGGCTGTGTTTTGCGCATCCGGTCTCAGGGCGGGCGCTCGAGTTTCGCGCACCATTGCCGGACGATCTGGCGCAGGCGTTGTCGCAGTGGGGCCTGGGCTACAATCCGCCCTGACGGTCTGCCAGGCCGTGTTCGCCCGAAGGCGGTCTCCCGCCAAGTGGTGCGTCGCTCCAGAGTTTCTTCCTGGTGCGCTCTTGATTGACTCCTGCAGTTGGTGTGGTGCCTGCTATCGGCACATGGCCAAATTTTCCCGGAATCGCTGAACCATGAATACGGTGGATGCCAAACGGGTCCTCGAAACCGCCCTGATCTGCGCTGCGCAGCCCATGGCTGTGCGAGAGCTGCGTGTACTTTTTGATGATGCGCTGGGGTCGGACACACTGAAAGTCCTCTTGCAGGAGCTTCAGCAGGACTGGGCCCTGCGAGGGGTCGAGCTGGTGCAGGTGGCTTCTGGTTGGCGATTCCAAAGCCGCCCCGAAATGCGGGAGTACCTGGACAAGCTTCACCCGGAGAAGCCCCCGCGCTATTCCCGTGCCACGCTGGAGACATTGGCCATCATTGCCTACCGCCAGCCGGTGACGCGCGGAGATATCGAAGATATCCGGGGTGTCACGGTCAATAGTCTGATCGTGAAGCAACTGGAGGATCGAGGTTGGGTGGAGGTCATTGGGCATCGGGAAACCGTAGGCCGCCCTGCGCTGTTTGCCACCACACGCCAGTTTCTGGACGACTTGGGGCTGCAGTCGCTGGACCAGTTGCCGGTGCTGGATGACCCCACCGGTAGCTCCAATGTCCTGGAGGCAATGGCCTCGTTGGGAAACCTGCAGGGCACCTTGGAGATGGATGGAGACGATGTTCCAAACCGCCTTCCTTTGGGCGATGAAGGGTTGTCCGGGATGGATTTGCAAGAGGCGCAGCAGCAGACGCAGGCCAAGCCAAGTGCGGAGACGGATCTCCGTGATGAACAAGTTGGCGCCCCAGGGGGCGTCACGGGAAATAATTTATGAACGATTCCACTTCAGATCCTCAGGACATGTCTCAAGAGACGGAGAGTTCTGACGTCGCAGTGCCTGCCAAAAAAGCTGTAGCACGCAAAAACACCCGCAAAAAAGCGGAGCCAATGGCTGGCGTCGCTGGGGATGTGGTGATTGAGGCTCCAGCCGGGTTCTCCGGCGAGGGCGATGCACTGCACCTGTCGGCGAATCTTGCCGCGGAACATGAGCCCGCACTGGCGTCAGCAGCTCCATTGAGCAATGCCGATGTTCCATCTGACGGCGGAATTACCACGTCGCAGTCGACCGCTGGCAAGCGCGAGGCCGGTGCCAGGCGCCAGGCGACGCCGCGCCCAGCTGGCCTCACCGGGTCTGGAAAGCGATCTACGGCTGCCGCGGTCGATGGTTACCAGTTTGAAGATGTCATTTCGGGTCGTTTCGATGCCGATGAGGTCGGTGGCGAGGCCGTAGCAACCAAGCGCGTGCTGTTGCCTCAGGTGGAAACGCCCAAACTTCACAAGGTGCTTGCGCAGGCCGGGCTGGGCTCTCGTCTGGAGATGGAGCAGTTGATTCTTGAAGGCAGGATCTCGGTGAACAACGAGCCTGCGCACATTGGTCAACGCGTGCAGTTTGGCGATCAGGTGAAGGTGAATGGCAAGCCGATCCGCTATCGCATTGATCCTCCACCTGCGCGTGTTATTGCTTACCACAAGCCTGTTGGCGAGGTGGTTTCCCATGATGACCCGCAAAACCGGCCGACGGTGTTTCGCAAGCTTCCTCGTTTGCAACAAGGCAAATGGCAGTCCGTCGGTCGCCTGGATCTGAACACTGAGGGTCTGCTTCTGTTCACCAGCTCGGGTGAGTTGGCCAACAAGCTGATGCACCCCCGGTTTGGACTGGAGCGGGAATATGCCGTGCGCGTCCTGGGAGCCCTGAGCAACGAAGAAAAACAGCACCTGCTGGACGGCGTTCGGCTGGACGACGGCATGGCTGCGTTTGGTTCGATCGAGGATGGAGGTGGTGAAGGCTCCAATTGCTGGTATCGCGTCACCATATCGGAAGGGCGCAATCGCGAGGTTCGTCGCATGCTGGAGGCGGTGGGCCACGCTGTCAGTCGCCTGATCCGGATCCGCTACGGCGCAATGGTCTTGCCCCGGGGGCTGAAAAGAGGGGCCTGGCTGGAGCTCGATGAGAGCGATATTCGGGCCCTGGTTCAGGCCGCCTCGGCTGGACGCCCGGAAGCCCCCGAGGCCCGCAGCAACGAAGTGCCCACTGGTGGAGACCGGGGGAATCGGAGCCGTGGAGGCGGCGGTAAACGCATGGGTGATGGCCGAAAGCGTCCGCCAGGAGCCAACGGCAGTGCAGGTGGACCGCGTGGACAGGCACCTCGCAGGTCTGATGATCCGAGTGCACGAGGGGGAAACCCGGATCGCCAGCGAGGCAGTGCACAACCCGATCCCATGAAAACGTCGGTCGGATACATTGGCGTGGACAGTTTGTCACGCCACCGTCAGGATCAGCGCCGCACGGGCGGCGGTGGGCGTACTGGCGGCGGCGGGCAGCGTCGCGGCGGAAATCGCTAATTCTTTGGGGATTCCTTGCCCGGTTAGAATCGAAAGCTTTGCCCGACGGGCGAAAAAATTACAGCAACATCACATCAGGAAATCAAAATGGCCATCGAACGTACTCTTTCCATCATCAAGCCCGACGCAGTTGCCAAGAATGTCATCGGCCAGATCTATGCCCGCTTTGAAGCCGCTGGCCTCAAGGTCGTTGCTGCCCGCATGGCGCACCTCTCGCGCCTGGAGGCTGAGCAGTTCTATGCGGTGCACAAGGCACGTCCTTTCTTCAAGGATCTGGTTGATTTCATGATTTCCGGCCCCGTCATGATTCAGGCGCTGGAAGGCGAGAACGCGATTTTGAAGAACCGCGAACTGATGGGTGCAACGGATCCCAAGAAGGCTGAGGCCGGTACCATTCGTGCTGACTTTGCAGACAGCATTGATGCCAACGCCGTGCACGGTTCCGATGCGCCTGAAACTGCTCAGGTGGAGATCGCGTTCTTCTTCCCAGGCATGAACGTCTACTCGCGCTGACATGATCGTCCCCACGCTCGTTCCAATGCTGTTGGATAAAGCAAGCGCTGGGGGCAGCTGCGACCGATTTTGGACGCGGCAACCATGAAAACCAATCTTCTTGAATTTGACCTCGACAGGTTAGCCGACTTTTGTGGGCAGCTCGGAGAAAAGCGGTTTCGTGCCACGCAGCTTTTCCGCTGGATTCACCAGCGGGGGGCTGATGATTTTGATGCCATGAGCGACTTGGCTGCTGCCTTGCGCGCCAAGCTCAAGGGCTGTGCGCATGTGCAGGCCCTGCCTGTCATCAGTGAGCATGTCTCGGCCGATGGCACCGTCAAATGGCTATTTGACGTGGGCGGTGGCAATGCTGTCGAATCCGTTTTTATTCCTGAGGATGACCGGGGAACCCTTTGTATATCGTCGCAGGCCGGCTGTGCGGTTGGGTGCCGGTTTTGCTCGACCGGGCACCAAGGCTTCAGTCGCAATCTCACCACGGGTGAAATTGTTGCGCAGCTGTGGTTCGCCGAGCACGCCTTGCGCAGACGCCTGGGATCATCTTCCCGCATTATTTCGAATGTGGTGATGATGGGCATGGGCGAGCCGCTGCAAAACTATGCTGCCCTTGTGCCCGCGCTGAAGGTTATGCTGGACGACCATGCTTACGGACTGTCGCGTCGGCGGGTCACAGTGTCTACGTCGGGCGTTGTCCCCATGATGGATCGCTTGTCGCAGGACTGTCCGGTGGCCCTTGCAGTTTCGTTGCATGCGCCCAATGATGCGCTGCGGGATTTTCTGGTTCCGCTGAACCGAAAATACCCGATCCAGGAGTTGCTGGAAGCTTGCCACCGCTACCTTGAACATGCGCCAAGGGATTTCATCACATTTGAATACTGCATGCTCGATGGCGTGAACGATCAGATTGAGCATGCCCATCAATTGATTGAGTTGGTCAAACCAGTTCGTGGCCACGCGATCCGCTGCAAATTCAACCTGATTCCTTTCAACCCATTTCCTGCCTCAGGACTCTTGCGTTCTTCTCAGGCACAGGTCGCCGCTTTTGCAAAAGTACTAAGTGGCGCGGGAATTGTCACGACAGTGCGCAAGACGCGCGGGGATGATATTGATGCCGCATGCGGCCAACTGGCCGGCGATGTCAAAGACCGTACGCATGCGGCTGCGCGCATGGCAAAGCAACGCACAATCGTGCTCAAACAGGTGACTTAAGTCGCTACTTATTAAGGAGGCGCTACATGGTGGGATCGATTGGACGCTGGCAGCAATATTGCCGCTGGACGCTCATGGCTTGTGGTGCCTTGACCTGTTTTTTTGCGCTTGGAGGATGTGCGACCAATGGCGGGACATCGGCGCCTGAATCCTCTGCGGATCTGGTGACGCCGTCCGACGAACCTGAAGCGCGCCGCCGTGCCCGAATCCGCTTGGAGCTGGCATCCAATTATTTCGAGATGGGGCAAACTGCCGTCGCTTTGGATGAGGTCAAGCAATCGCTTGCATCTGATCCGACCTATGCCGATGCCTACAACTTGCGCGGTCTCATCTATTTGCGCCTCAACGATTTTCCGCAGGCAGAAGAGAGTTTTCGCCGGGCACTGGCTTTGCGCCCTGGCGACGCCAATCTCTCGCACAACTTTGGCTGGCTTCTGTGTCAGCAGAAAAAATACGCAGAAGCTGATCAGAACTTTTCCCGTGCACTGAACAATCCTGCCTACGCTGCGCGCAGCAAAACATTGATGGCGAAGGGACTTTGTCAAGTTGGCGCTGAGCGCTTTGCAGAGGCCGAGCAGTCGCTGATCAAGGCCTACGAACTGGATGCTGCCAACCCTGTGGTTGGCTATCACTTGTCGGCACTCCTTTTGCGTCGCAATGATCTGAGTCGTGCGCAGTTTTACATCCGACGTCTCAATAACAGCGAATACGCCAACGCAGAATCGCTGTGGCTGGGGATCAAGGTAGAGCGTGCTTTGGGCGACACCGTGGCTATGAGGCAACTCGCTGATCAGCTGCGCAAGCGGTTCCTTGATTCGCGTGAGTGGGGTGCTTTTGAACGCGGGGCATTCAATGAGTGAGTTGTTGGTTGCGTCGTCTGCAGCTGACACGCCTGGCCAAGGTATGTCAGTGACGGCGGGTGCATTGCTGCGAGATGCCCGTGAGGCGGCAGGGCTGCACATTGCCGCATTGGCCGTTGCCCTGAAGGTGCCTGTTGCCAAGCTTGAAGCACTGGAGGCGGATAATTTTTCTGCATTGCCGGACATGGTGTTCGTCCGTGCACTGGCGTCCAGTGTCTGTCGCACCCTCAAGATAGATCCTCAAGCTGTTCTGGCGCTTCTGCCCCAGGGGGAGGGACCTAGACTCTCTGCCGGAGATGTGGGTTTGAACGCGCCCGTCAAGGGATTCGCCGGTAGATCGTCTGCGGCTCCGTTCAAGGGGGCCGGCACCAGATCCTTCGTATGGGCTGTTGGCTTGTTGTTGATCGGCGCGGCTTTGATGATGTTCCTGCCCCGGGGCCTGGATGCGGATTTATCGGCTTTGCTCAAGCAACCGGAAACAACTACAAAAATTCCGATGCCTACAGGGAACGTCGCGCAGGAAATTTCGGTTGCAGTGGGTGCAGAACAGCGCGTCCCTTCCGCTGCCCCTGCAGCTGCAGCTGCAGCTGCAGTTGGTGTGGGTGTCGAATTGCCTGCTGGGGAATCGATCAAGCCTGCTGGAATCGCTTCACATCCCATCGTCTTGCCGTCGGTGGAAGCATCTGCCCCCAGCAGCGCGCCTGCCGCCGATGCACCCTCCGGTGTTCTCGCTTTCAAAGCACGTAGCGAGTCGTGGATACAGGTTCGTGATGCGGCAGGTGCACTGGTCTTGCAGCGCAATTTGGCGCCCAATGAGCTGGTTTCTGTGTCCGGCGTGTTGCCGCTGGCTGTTGTGATCGGGCGGGCAGATGCCACGGAAGTTTTTGTTCGCGGCAAGCCCTACGATATCGGGCCCGTTTCCCGTGAAAATGTCGCTCGCTTCGAGGTGAAATAGTGGAAAAAATGGTCAGCGATACTGCAGCGATCAACGTGGCGGCACCGTCTCCTCGCCGTTCCAGGCAGGCGCAGGTGGTGTGGGGCTCTCGCATAGTCACGGTGGGTGGTGATGCGCCTGTGCGCATCCAGTCCATGACCAACACGGACACCGTAGATGCCATCGGCACGGCAATCCAGGTGAAAGAGCTCGCTCAGGCAGGGTCTGAGTTTGTTCGTATCACCGTCAACACACCGGAAGCGGCAGCAGCGGTTCCGTATATCCGGGAGCAACTCGACCGTATGGGGGAAAGCGTTCCTTTGGTCGGGGATTTTCATTACAACGGGCATCGGCTCCTGACGGATTTTCCGGATTGTGCACAGGCACTGTCGAAGTACCGTATCAATCCGGGCAATGTTGGCAAAGGTGACAAGCGTGATCGCCAGTTTGGCCAGATGATCGAAGCTGCGATGCGGTGGAACAAGGCGGTTCGCATCGGTGTCAACTGGGGGAGTCTTGATCAAGAGCTTCTTGCCAGCCTGATGGATGCCAATAGCCGCCGACCCCTCCCCTGGGATGCGCGCCAGGTGATGTATGAAGCGCTGATCACCTCGGCAGTGGAATCGGCTCGTCGTGCTGAAGACATGGGTCTGGGCGGCAACCAGATCATCCTGTCGTGCAAGGTCAGCGGCGTTCAGGATTTGATCTCGGTTTACCGTGAGCTGGCACGCCGTTGCGACTATGCGCTCCATCTGGGGCTGACAGAAGCAGGTATGGGCACCAAGGGAACTGTCGCCTCTGCCACCGCCTTGTCGATCCTGCTGCAAGAGGGTATCGGCGATACGATCCGGGTTTCGCTCACGCCCCAGCCGGGGGAGGCCCGGACGCAGGAAGTTGTGGTGGCATCTGAGATTCTGCAGTCGTTGGGATTGCGGATGTTCGTGCCCAGCGTGACAGCCTGTCCCGGCTGTGGTCGCACCACCAGCACAACGTTTCAGGATCTGGCCAAACAGATTGATGATTTCCTTCGTGCGCAGATGCCCGTGTGGCGTGTGCGTTATCCCGGTGTGGAAAGTCTCAAGGTTGCGGTCATGGGGTGCATCGTGAACGGCCCTGGTGAAAGCAAGCATGCGGATGTCGGAATCAGCCTTCCAGGAACCGGCGAGGTGCCCGCGGCTCCGGTGTTTATCGATGGTGAAAAAGCCCTCACGCTACGTGGTGACAACATTGCCAATGAATTTCACCAGATTGTCGAAAACTACATTGAAAAACGGTTTGGTGCCGGATCCTCGGCTGCATAGCCGTAAGCCGGTCACCGCAGGGTTGAACTGCCAGTTGTTGGCAAGCCCTGTTTCTCGTTTTCCCATTTCCAAAAGAAAAATATTGCTGTGAGCATAGAAAAAGGAACCCTTGTGTCGAAGCTTGAAAAGCTGACCGCTGTCAAAGGCATGAACGACATCCTGCCACCCGAATCCGCACGGTGGGAATGGCTGGAGAGCAAGGTTAGAGCACTCATGGAGCGGTATGCGTATCGCAACATTCGTACTCCCATTGTGGAGCCGACTTCGCTCTTTGTGCGCGGCCTGGGTGAGGTCACTGACATTGTCGAGAAGGAGATGTACTCTTTTGAGGACCGCTTGAACGGCGAGCAATTGACTTTGCGGCCGGAGGCAACGGCGGGAGTGGTGCGTGCGGTCGCTGAACACTCCATGTTGTATGACGGTGGAAAACGTTTGTATTACATGGGTCCGATGTTTCGCCATGAACGCCCGCAGCGGGGACGATACCGTCAATTTCATCAGATCGGTGCAGAAGCGCTTGGGTTTCCTGGTGCGGAACTGGATGCTGAATTGATTTTGCTTGCCAATGCGTTGTGGAAAGAGCTTGGCCTGCAAAACGTGCGCCTTGAACTCAATAGTCTGGGACAGCCAGACGAACGCAAGGCGCACCGAGCTGCTTTGATCGGCTACCTGGAGCACCATACAGATGCTCTGGATGAGGAGGCTCGCCGTCGCTTGCACAGCAATCCCCTGCGAATTCTGGACACGAAGAATCCTGCCATGCAGTCGATTGTCGAGGCGGCACCTCGATTGATTGATTTTCTCGGCGAAGCGTCCCTCAGCCATTTCAATGCAGTGAAGGCCATTCTGGATGCCAACGGAGTGTCTTGGCGGGTCAATCCTCGCTTGGTGCGTGGGATGGATTACTACAATCTCACCGTGTTTGAGTTTGTTACCGACCAGTTGGGCTCACAGGGCACCATTTGCGGTGGGGGACGCTATGACTATCTTGTCGAGCAGATTGGTGGCAAGGCCGCTCCTGCGGTTGGCTGGGCGCTTGGAGTAGAGCGCGTTCTGGAGCTCCTGAAAGAGCAAGGTGGAGCCATTCCCCCGGTATGTCCGGATGTATATGCTGTTATCCCGGATATGACGACCTTGCCTATTGCCATTACAACCCTTGAGCGTTTGCGTGGGCACGGTGTCCGCGTGCAGATGCATGGTGCCCCTGTGTCGGGTGAGGGCATGGGTAGCATGAAATCCCAGTTTAAGAAAGCAGATGCCAGCGGTGCACGGTATGCGCTTGTTTTTGGATCAGATGAGTTGGCGCGTGGCGTGGTGCTGTGCAAGTCATTGCGAGATGGCAGTGGCATGCAGACCGAACACCGCCTCGATAGCGTTTCCGAGTGGGCCAGCGCCCTGCAATTTTCCCGTTAATTCCAAATATATTCATGGCCAATCACCTCGATCTCGAAGAACAAGAGCAGCTTGATCAACTCAAGCATTTTTGGAATACCTGGGGGACATTGATCAGTGCCTTGGCAATCTTGATTTTTGGCTCTGTAGCAGCCTGGAATGGGTACCAGTATTGGCAGAATCGCCAGGCAATTCAGGCGGCAGCACTTTTTGACGCCGTGGATGTAGCCGCTCGTGCCGGTGACCAGGCTCGCATGGAGCAGGCATTCGGCGATCTGCGCGCCAGCTATGCGGGAACAACGCAGACAGCCCAAGCTGGGCTGATGCTTGCAAAATCCATGCTGGATGTCGGCAACATCAAAGGCGCCAGTGAAGCATTGACTTGGGTTGCAGAAAAGGCCAGTGATGACGGCTACAAGGCGCTTGCCAGATTGCGTCTTTCCAGTGTACTGATGGATCAGAAGGAACTGGACGAAGCGCTCAAGCAGGTCTCGGGTTCATTTCCAGCCGAGTTCGAGGCGGTTGTCGCGGATCGCAAGGGGGACATCTTGATTCTGCAGGGGAAACAGGATCAAGCCGTTACTGAGTACAACCGCGCATTCAAGGCGTTTGATGACCGCGTGGAATATCGCCGTTTGGTGGAAGTCAAGCTCAACGCACTGGGTGTCCGTCCACAAGGTGCTGATGTGGCTGCTGGTGCAACACCTGAGAACAAAAAATGAGATTCGCTCTAACCTCGTGTTCCTCGCCTTGGATCTCGCACGCCAGGCATGTCGCGTCCGTGCTTTTGGTCGGGGCAGTTTTGAGTGGTTGCTCTCTCTGGGGCGGGAGCTCCAAGCCTGTGCCTGCAGATCTTGGGCCCAATGTGCCCGTGCTGGGGGTCAACCATGTATGGACCGCGCGGATCGGAAGCATCGCGGGCCTTCCTTTGGATATGCATGTCAGCGGCCATGTGGTGACACTCGCATCGGCGGACGGCGTTGTGGTTGCTTTGGATGCTCGCTCAGGGGCAGATCTTTGGCGCACGGCGCTGGGGGAGCCTCTTTCGGCCGGTGTGGGAAGCGACGGAAAATGGACTGCCGTAGTTTCCCGCGGCAATGCTTTGGTGGTGATGGAGTCTGGTCGTGAGCTTTGGCGTCAGCCTCTGCAGACGCAGACATTCACAGCCCCCTTGGTTGCAGGAAACCGCATTTTCGTCCTTTCTGCTGACCGGTCGGTTTCTGCCTACGATGCAATGACGGGGCGACGTTTGTGGATTCAATCCCGCCCGGGTGAGCCTTTGGTGTTGCGCCAATCCGGGGTGCTTCTGGCTGTGGGCGACACGCTGGTGGTCGGGTTGTCAGGACGACTCGTTGGGTTCAATCCTGACAATGGCAGTGTACGGTGGGAGGCCCCTCTCGCCAGTGCCCGTGGCACCAACGACGTGGAGCGTTTGGTTGAACTGGTAGGCCGCGTTTCTCGTGTCGGCGACAGTGTCTGCGCACGCGCATTTCAAGCGACGGTGGGCTGTGTGAACACTTCACGGGGAACCGTGGCCTGGACACAACTTGCTGCTGGAAGCGATGGCATCCATGGTGACGGCGAACTTGTCTTTGGGTCTGAGAGCAATGGCTCAATGATTGCCTGGAGAAGAGCCGATGGTACGCGTGCGTGGACATCGGATAGGCTCAAATTTCGAAAGTTAACGGCTCCGCTGCTCCTTGGGCGGTCGGTTGTTGTAGGGGACGATGCCGGGCTCGTGCATCTGCTGTCTCGCAACGACGGCAGTCCCTTGAATCGCTTGACCACGGATGCCTCCGGCATCGCCGCCGCGCCGGTTGTCGCTGCGGATACCTTGGTGGCCGTAACCCGCAATGGCGGGATATACGGCTTCCGTCCTGATTAATGGATTGCATTCAATGAAGCCAGTTATCGCCCTCGTGGGGCGTCCGAACGTCGGAAAATCCACGTTGTTCAACCGTCTTACAAAGTCGCGGGATGCCATCGTGGCCGACTTTGCTGGATTGACGCGCGACAGGCACTACGGCAACGGCAAGCAAGGCAAGCACGAGTACATCGTTATCGACACAGGGGGATTCGAGCCAGACGCATCGAGCGGCATCTACCGCGAGATGGCCAAGCAAACGCAGCAGGCAGTGGCGGAGGCCGATGTGGTGATCTTTGTAGTGGATGCCCGCGCGGGTGTTTCGGCACAGGATCACGATATTGCGAACTATCTGCGTCGCCTTGGCAAACCGTGCATTCTGGTGGCAAACAAAGCCGAGGGCATGCTGCAGGGCATTCAGCTGGCAGAGTTCTATGAACTAGGCCTTGGAGACGTCTACCCTGTGTCAGCCGCCCACGGACAGGGTATCCGGGGGCTGGTCGATCTTGCTCTTGAGCCGCTTCATTTGCCGGATCCGGACGACACCGAAGAAAGCGTCGATAAAGGCGTGATCAAGTTGGCGGTTGCCGGTCGTCCCAATGTGGGCAAGTCCACCCTGATCAACACGTGGCTGGGTGAAGAGCGGCTGGTGGCATTTGATATGCCGGGCACAACGCGCGACGCCATCACGGTGCCTTTTGAGCGCAACGGGCAACGATTTGAGTTGGTAGACACTGCCGGTCTGCGCCGCAAGGGGAAGGTGTTTGAAGCAATCGAAAAGTTCTCGGTGGTTAAAACCCTGCAGGCGATCGAGTCAGCGAATGTAGTGTTGCTGTTGCTGGACGCCACCCAGGGTGTGACAGACCAGGACGCACACATTGCGGGCTACATTCTTGAGAGCGGGCGCGCTGTGGTTCTGGCCGTCAACAAGTGGGACGCCGTCGATGACTATCAGCGCCAACTACTTGAGCGCTCCATTGAGACACGGCTGGCATTCTTGAAATTTGCAGCAATGCATTTCATTTCGGCGAAAAAGAGGCAGGGTCTTGGCCCCCTGTGGGTTTCCATTGCCCAAGCGCACAAGGCGGCTACCTGCAAGATGTCGACACCGGTGCTTACACGAGTGCTTTTGGAGGCGGTGCAATTTCAGGCGCCCAAGCGCGCGGGCATGTTCCGCCCCAAGATGCGTTACGCCCACCAAGGCGGCATGAATCCACCGGTTATTGTGATCCACGGTAATTCCCTGGA
Source organism: Acidovorax sp. BoFeN1 (assembly GCF_003345135.1). Taxonomy (NCBI): domain Bacteria; kingdom Pseudomonadati; phylum Pseudomonadota; class Betaproteobacteria; order Burkholderiales; family Comamonadaceae; genus Acidovorax; species Acidovorax sp. BoFeN1. The sequence continues at coordinate 8,010 of NZ_QOZT01000051.1, read as the reverse complement.
GCATGTGACAGATGCTTTCAAGCGGTTTCTGGAGGGGCGGTTCCGCAAAGAATTCGATCTTGTGGGGACGCCGCTGCGCATTGAAATGAAGACTTCTCACAATCCCTTTGCCGACAAAGACGCCAGTTAGAGCAAGAGTGTGAACTGCGGAGGGGTTTGACGCAGGTCTATGCTTGGCTGCGGTGCGCGCTGTGGTAAGGTGCTGGTTTACAACAACACTTGAACACGGAGCATATCGTGAGCAATAAAGGCCAACTTCTGCAAGATCCTTTCCTGAACGCCTTGCGCAAGGAGCATGTGCCGGTCTCCATTTATCTGGTGAACGGTATCAAGCTGCAGGGACAAATCGAATCATTTGACCAATATGTGGTGTTGCTGCGCAACACAGTGACCCAGATGGTTTATAAGCACGCCATATCCACAATTGTGCCGGGACGTGCAGTCAATTTCTTGACACCAGACGCCGCCCCGGATGCCGACAACAGCGGCGTCTGATTGGGGATGGCGTCGCACAGCCGACCATCAAAGGTCGGCCCCGCAGATGGGCCGGTTCGTTTGAGTTCCACTGATTCCACTCGCACTCCCAGCGCTCCAGTACTTTTGGTGGGCGTCGATTTCGGGCTTCCCCATTTCGATTCAAACCTCGAAGAGCTGGGGTTGCTGGCGCAAACTGCTGGTCTTGAGCCCGTTGCGCGCATCACGTGCAAGCGCAAGGCGCCGGATGCTGCGCTTTTTGTCGGCTCGGGCAAGGCGGATGAGATCCGTATGCTTGCCCAAATGCACGGTGCCGTAGAAGTGCTTTTTGACCAATCGCTGAGTCCCGCACAGCAGCGCAATCTCGAGCGTCATCTTGAATTGCCGGTGAATGATCGAACGTTGCTGATTCTGGAGATTTTTGCGCAGCGAGCACGCAGCCACGAAGGCAAACTGCAGGTCGAATTGGCTCGTCTGCAGTACCTGAGTACTCGCCTCGTTCGTCGATGGTCGCACCTGGAGCGTCAGCGGGGCGGAATCGGTGCGCGTGGGGGGCCGGGCGAAACTCAGATTGAGCTTGATCGCCGCATGATCAGCGACGCTGTCAAACGCACCAAGGAACGCCTTGTCAAGGTGAAGCGCCAGCGCTCGACCCAACGGCGCCAGCGTGAGCGGCGTGAAACCTTCAATATTTCCCTGGTGGGCTATACCAACGCCGGTAAATCGACCTTGTTCAATGCCTTGGTAAAGGCCAGGGCGTATGCTGCTGATCAGCTGTTTGCAACACTGGATACAACAACGCGGCAACTGTATCTGGGGGAGGCCGATAGATCCGTGTCGCTATCCGACACCGTCGGCTTTATCCGAGATTTGCCGCACGGCCTGGTAGATGCCTTCCAGGCCACGCTGCAGGAGGCGGTGGATGCGGATTTGCTGCTGCATGTCGTCGATGCATCCAACCCCAACTTTCCTGAGCAGATCGATCAAGTTCAACGGGTGTTGCGCGAGATCGGTGCGGCCGATATTGCCCAACTGCTGGTGTTCAACAAACTTGATGCGGTGCCGCCTGAGCAGCGCCCCGCCTTGTTGCAGGATATGTACGACCTGGACGGTCGACCAGTAGACCGTCTGTTTGTCAGTGCGCAGACTGGTGAGGGTCTAGGTGCGCTGCGGCAGAAATTGGCCCAGACCCTACTCGCGGCCCAGACTGACATGACCCCAGGCGATCTCGCTGAATTCCCGACCGAAGCGTCTTGATTGGGCACAATGCCGGTTGAAACAATGTCATCAGAGAACCAGAGATTTTGCGCATGAATTTCCAAGACCGTAACCCACGCTGGGCCATGCTGCCGGAACGCATCCGTGGGATGTTCAATTTGAACGATCCACGATGGGGGCGCGGCGAGGACAAGGCAGAGGATGGCAGTCGCCCTGAGTCTGAGCGCCCACCAGCACCGGCTGCTGGGGGGCGTGGGCGTGATTCCGGCCCCACCGGGCAACCGCCTGATCTGGATGAATTGTGGCGCGACCTCAACCGTAAGCTGGGCGGGCTGTTCGGCAACAAGAACGGTGGCTCGCGCGGTCCTGGTGGGGGCAATGGAGGTGGGTTTCAACCAGACATGAAGAGTGCTGGCGTGGGCATCGGGCTCATTGCCGGTATTGTTTTTGTGATCTGGATGGGGACCGGTATTTTTATCGTCCAGGAAGGTCAGCAGGCAGTCATTACGCAATTTGGCAAATACCAGAGTACGAAAGGGGCTGGTTTCAACTGGCGTCTTCCTTATCCGATCGAGCGTCACGAACTGGTTTTTGTGACCCAGATACGATCTGCTGACGTGGGGCGGGACAATGTCATCAAAAGCACCGGGCTGCGCGAGTCGGCCATGTTGACCGAAGATGAAAACATTGTCGAAATCAAGTTTGCTGTCCAGTACCGCTTGAGCGATGCCCGGGCTTGGCTTTTTGAAAGCAAGAATCCAGCAGATGCCGTGGTGCAGGCTGCAGAGACTGCGGTGCGCGAGGTGGTTGGCAAGATGCGTATGGACACAGCTTTGGCTGAAGAGCGCGATCAGATTGCACCAAGGGTGCGCACGTTGATGCAGACAATCCTGGATCGCTACAAAGTGGGCGTGGAGGTGGTTGGCATCAATTTGCAGCAAGGAGGCGTGCGCCCACCTGAGCAGGTTCAGGCATCTTTTGACGATGTATTGAAGGCTGGGCAGGAGAGGGAGCGGGCAAAGAACGAAGCGGAGGCCTATGCCAACGATGTGATTCCACGTGCTGTTGGCTCTGCTTCGCGCCTGAAGGAAGAGGCGGCCGCTTACAAGGCCCGCATCGTGGCCCAAGCCCAAGGTGATGCACAACGTTTCACTTCCGTTCTGGCGGAATACCAGAAGGCCCCTCAGGTTACGCGTGACCGGATGTACCTGGAGTCCATGCAGCAGATTTATGGCAACGTCACCAAGGTGTTGGTGGAGTCCCGGCAGGGTTCGAACCTACTCTATCTGCCGCTGGACAAGATCATGCAGGGAGTTGCGCAGTCGTCCGGCGCTGTTGAAGTACCCGCCAGTGGCGGGGCGGTTGCGGTGCCGTCATCGGCTGCGGCCGGTAGTTTGTCGAACGATTCCCGTGCGCGTGACAGCAGTCGCACGCGTGACCGTGAAACCCGATAGGAGCATTTTGTGAACCGAGTTGGATTTATTGCTTCTACCGTTCTGGTAGTTCTCGCATTGATGAGCTCCATGCTCTTCGTGGTGGATCAGCGCCAGTTTGGTGTGCTGTACGCCCTCGGGCAGATCAAGGAGGTCATCACGGAACCGGGGCTGAACTTCAAGCTGCCGCCCCCATTTCAGAATGTGTCCTATATCGACAAGCGGTTGTTGACGCTCGACAGCACGGATACCGAGCCCATGCTGACGGCGGAAAAACAACGCGTGGTGATCGATTGGTATGTGCGCTGGCGCATTTCCGAGCCGACCGAATACATACGTAATGTCGGACTGGATGAGACTGCTGGCGCAATGCAGCTCAATCGGGTGGTGCGCAATGCGTTTCAGGAAGAAATCAACAAGCGAACCGTCAAGGAACTCTTGTCACTCAAGCGAGAGGACTTGATGGCGGACGTGAAGCGCGAGGTTCTGGAAACCGTCCGCGGTGCCAAGCCTTGGGGTGTAGACGTTGTCGATGTTCGCATTACCCGGGTGGACTATGTTGAGGCGATCACGGAATCCGTCTATCGCCGTATGGAGGCAGAGCGCAAGCGCGTGGCCAATGAGTTGCGTTCCACGGGCGGAGCTGAAGGGGAGAAGATCCGTGCCGATGCGGATCGTCAGCGCGAGATCACCATTGCCAATGCTTATCGCGATGCGCAAAAAGTGAAGGGTGAAGGGGATGCCGAGGCCGCGCGCATTTATGCTGAATCTTTTGGCCGCGACCCTCAATTTGCTCAGTTCTATCGCAGTCTTGAGGCTTACAAGGCAAGCTTCAGCAAGAAGAGCGACGTTATGGTGCTGGACCCTTCTTCGTCTGAGTTTTTCAAGGTCTTTCGAGGTGGCTCGAGTTCCCCCGCTGTGCAGCCGGCCCGCAAATGATGCCATTGGCTGCATTACATGGAGTTGACCGATAGTCTCTGGACGGCGTTCGCTTTGGTGTTGGTGATCGAGGGGCTCTTGCCGTTCCTGTCACCTGCCAGCTGGCGCCGTGTATTTACGCAAATGGTGCAGTTGCGTGATGGCCAAATTCGGTTCTTTGCATTGCTTTGCATTCTGTCTGGCATCGTGATGCTGCTTTTCTGATTCTGCCGAGCGCGACTCCCAAGCCTGCGGGGGCTTTCGGGATGCTTCGTCCCTGCCGGTAGAATCGCGTTTTTAACAGCCTTCCAATTTCCATGTCTGCTTGGGTCCTGCCGGATCACATTGCCGATGTCTTGCCGTCTGAAGCACGGCACATCGAAGAATTGCGTCGCGGGCTGCTTGATACAGCCCGCTGCTATGGCTATGAGCTTGTCATGCCGCCCTTGCTGGAGCACCTGGAGTCTTTGCTGACGGGAACCGGCGAGGCGCTGGATCTGCAGACCTTCAAGTTGGTCGACCAGCTCTCTGGTCGGTCACTAGGTTTGCGTGCCGACACCACACCCCAAGTCGCCCGCATTGATGCCCATTTGTTGAATCGCAAGGGCGTAACCCGGCTGTGTTACTGCGGCCCGGTGGTGCACACGCGCCCTGACCGTCCTCATGCGACGCGTGAGCCTCTGCAGTTTGGCGCAGAAATTTATGGCCATGCCGGGTTGGAAGCTGACCTTGAGGCTGTGCAGCTATCCCTGGATTGCCTGCGGGTTGCGAATGTGCAGGACACCAGCGTGGACCTTGCTGACGTGCGTATTGTTCGTAGTTTGCTTGCCGGTGTGCCGGTGGATGCCCCTTTGCTTCAGTCCATCCACACTGCTTTGGCAAACAAGGACGCCAGTGAGTTGGCCTTCCTGTCACGCGATTTCCCCGTGGCATCGCGCGAGGGCTTGCTGGCGTTGTTGCAGATGTATGGCGACGAAGAGGTTCTTATTGAAGCAGAAAAAGCACTGCAGCGCACGCCTGGCGTGCGCGAAGTGCTATTGAATTTGAAGTGGCTGGCCTCCCGTGTTCAAGGCGTCCGTGTTAGTTTTGATCTGGCCGATTTGAGGGGCTACGCCTATTACAGCGGAATGCGCTTTGCCATCTATGCCCCTGGCGCCAGCGATGCGTTGGTGCGAGGTGGGCGCTACGACGAAGTCGGTGCCGTGTTTGGTCGCAATCGGCCTGCCGCTGGCTTCAGCCTTGACATCAAGCAGGTGGTGAGCGTGGTGTCACCGCGCTTACTCAAGGCTGCCATCCGGGCACCGTGGGGCGATTCGGAAGACGTCCATGCGGCCATTGCGGCGTTACGCAGCTGCGGCGAAACCGTAGTCTGCGTGTTGCCGGGGCATGAAAGCGAAGTCGATGAGTTCCATTGCGACCGAGAACTAGTACCAGTCTCTGGCCAGTGGATCGTGCAAGCTATTGAAGCAACTGACAATGAATTGGGTTTGAGATGAAAGTTACCAAAGGTCGCAATGTGGTCGTGGTCGGCACCCAGTGGGGTGACGAGGGAAAAGGCAAGCTGGTGGACTGGTTGACGGAGAGTGCGCAGGGCGTTGTCCGTTTCCAGGGCGGCCACAACGCCGGGCATACGTTGGTTATCAATGGCGTGAAGACCGCGCTGCATCTGATTCCGAGTGGCATCATGCGACCCGGCGTCAAGTGCTACATTGGCAACGGGGTGGTGCTGTCTGCAGCCAAGCTTTTCGAGGAAATTGAGGGACTTGAGAAAGCCGGTGTGGAGGTGCGTTCACGCCTGCGCATCAGCGAGGCCTGCCCTTTGATCCTTCCATTCCATGCAGCGCTTGACGTTGCTCGGGAGGCCGCCCGTGAGCAAGGCGGCACGGAAAAGATTGGCACCACCGGCCGGGGGATTGGTCCAGCTTATGAGGACAAGATTGCCCGCCGTGCGTTGCGGGTTCAGGACCTCAAGTATCCCGAACGGTTTGCAGCGAAGTTGCGCGAACTCCTCGCCTTGCACAACCATGTGCTGACAACTTTTTTGGGGTCTGGCAAGTTCGTTTTTGGTGACGCCCTCACTCCTTACATCCGCGATGGCGAGGTGCAGTTCGATGCGGTCTACACCGAGGCCATGCACCACGCAGAACTTCTCAAGCCCATGATGGCAGACGTTTCGCGGGAACTCAACGACGCGCACCAAGCGGGTGATAATCTCCTGTTCGAAGGTGCGCAGGGCACCCTGCTTGATGTGGACCATGGCACCTATCCTTACGTAACCTCCAGCAACTGTGTCGCAGGCAACGCCGCCGCGGGTTCGGGTGTTGGCCCCGGCATGCTCCATTACATTCTTGGTATTACCAAAGCCTACTGCACACGCGTAGGTGGCGGACCATTTCCTACCGAGCTGGATTGGGAAAAACCCGGAACGCCTGGCTATCACATGAGCACTGTGGGTGCCGAGAAGGGTGTAACGACTGGACGCAGTCGCCGTTGTGGCTGGTTTGATGCAGCTTTGCTCAAGCGCAGTGCTCAGGTCAACGGTCTGTCAGGACTGTGCATCACCAAGCTTGATGTGCTCGACGGGCTGGATGAACTGAAGCTGTGCACCGGCTACAAGCTCGACGGTGAGCTGATTGACCTGTTGCCGATGGGCGCAGACGATATTGCCCGTTGCCAACCCATTTATGAAACGATGCCGGGCTGGAGCGATTCAACGGTCGGTGTGACGGACTACTCCAAGCTGCCCCTTGGTGCAAGGCAATATCTGGAACGCATTGCGGAAGTTACCGGTGTTCCGATTGCCATGGTTTCCACAAGCCCGGATCGTGATCACACCATCCTGATGCGCCATCCCTACGTGGCATAACACTCTAGGCGCTTATTTTTGAGCGCTACCAGCTATCAAATCAGGAGCGAACATGTTGACGGAAGACGGCAAACATCTCTACGTGAGCTATGACGAGTATCACAGCCTTATCGAAAAACTTGCTCTAAAAGTGTATCAGTCGGGATGGGAGTTCGACACCATCCTTTGTCTTGCTCGAGGTGGATTGCGTCCAGGAGATATCCTGAGCCGCATCTTTGACAAACCTTTGGCAATCATGTCGACGAGTTCCTACCGTGCTGAAGCCGGTACGGTTCAAGGTCACCTGGACATCGCACGCTTCATCACAACCCCCAAGGGCGAAATTGCAGGGCGTGTGTTGTTGGTAGATGATCTGGCAGACTCCGGTCATACGCTGCATGCGGTGATCGACATGCTCAAGACGAGCTACGCTCCCATATCGGAGTTGCGAAGCGCGGTTATCTGGACGAAGGGGCAGTCAACTTTCACGCCTGACTATTCGGTGGAGTTCTTGTCCACCAATCCTTGGATCCACCAGCCGTTCGAGGGCTATGACAGCTTGGGACCCGACAAGTTGCTTGAGAAGTGGAAAGTTTGAGGGCCGCTGGTATGGCATTCTAAAAATGCAGATGACGTGTCCCCGCATTTCCGGTTTTTCTCATTTTTCCATGCTATAGTCATAGGCTTCGCTGTTCAGAGGCGTCCCTGTTGGGTTGGTCTGGGTGGTGGAGAAGAAGGTTTGCAAAGAGGTGTGATTTTGGGTTTGATTGGGTAAAAACCCGGTATATAATTCAAGGCTGCGCTGAGAGTAGCGGGTTGCTGGAGACGGTGGCTGGTGAAGAAAGTGCAAAGACCTTCGGGTTGACAGGGTTTTAAAAAGCCTGTTATAATTTAAGGCTCAGCTGATCGCAGCTAAGTCAAGAAATCAAGAAAGCTTTTGCTGTTTTGGTATCTGGTTCATTAAAAATATACAGCCGATAAGCGTGGGCGTTTGATGGCGAGTGCCAAGTTCTTTGGAACTAGTGCTTAGCACTACAAACGCTCATGAGAGAGAAGTGAAGTTCACTTCAATTCTTAATTATGAGTTGCTCGAAAGAGCGAAAAAAATCAAGATCGAACTGT
>NZ_QOZT01000050.1:0-28195 GCF_003345135.1 Acidovorax sp. BoFeN1 | reverse complement strand
GCGGTGTATGCACTGAACCACCGGCCACGCAAGTGCCTGGGCTGGCGTACTCCGCATGAGGTGTTCTATGGGCTGGAGATCACTCCGCTTAGACTTGAGACTCGCGCACTTCGTACTTGAATCCGCGATATTTTGGGGCTCTAGCGCTTGACAGCATTGCGTTGATAGCTATTGAATTAATAGCTTCGCAAGCGTGCTGAATCAGGTGCCCCTGCGCAGCGCGAGGGCCTCTCGTGCCGCAGAACACACCCGTTTTGTTGTCCAGCCCCCAGACACCAAAAGTTGGATGGCCCCGCCTGCGGGTCGGCATCACGCCATCGTTTCATTGGTTCGCATGACTTCTCCCCACTCCCGCACCCCGCTGATCGACATGATCAAGGGCGTTGCCTGCGCCACCATCGTGTGGCACCACCTGGCTTTTTACGGCCCCATGTCGGACATCGCGCAGCCGCTGGCGCCGGATTTGATGGCCTGGCTTTACGACTACGGGCGCATGGCCGTGCAGGTGTTTCTGGTGCTGGGCGGTTATCTGGCGGCGGCCAGTCTGGCACCGCAGGGCCTGGCCCGATTTGACAGCGCCGGCCAGCAGATCACACGGCGCTTTGTGCGGCTGGTGGGGCCTTATTCCGTGGCCCTGCTGCTGGCGGTGCTGGTGGCCGCGCTGGTGGGCAACTGGATGGATCACCCCTCGGTGCCCGGTGCACCTGGCCTGGGCCAGCTGGTGGCCAATGCGCTGCTGCTTCAGGACATCGTGGGCGAAGAGGCCTTGTCGGCGGGGGTGTGGTATGTCGCCATCGACTTCCAGCTTTTTGCCGGCTCTGTGCTGCTGCTCGCGCTGGTGCGGGCCATGTGTGGCGAGGGGCGCGTGCGCCACGCTGCCTGGCTGGGGCGTGCGCTGGTGGTGGTGGGCACGGCCATGTCCTTGCTGGTGTTCAACCGCGAGCCGCAGCTGGACATGTGGGCCCTGTATTTCTTTGGCGCCTATGGGCTCGGCATGATGGCCTGCTGGGCCGTGCAGGCCCCGCGTGCCGGCGGGTGGATGGCCGCCATCGCCGTGCTGGGCACCGCTGCCCTGGCGCTGGATTTCCGGGCACGCATTGCCGTGGCGCTGGTGACGGCCCTGGCCCTGGCCTGGGCGCTGCGGTCACCGCGCTGGCGGCAGTGGCAGGGGTTCGCTCCCCTGGTGCGGCTCGGTCAGATGTCGTATTCGGTGTTTCTGGTGCACTTTCCGGTGTGCCTTTTGGTCAATGCGGTGGTCAGCCATATCTGGCCGCAAGCGCCCGAATGGAATGCGCTGGGCATGCTGGCCGCATTTGCCCTGTCGCTGGTGGCAGGGCAGCAGCTGTATGCGCGTGTGGAACGCCATGTTCCGACCTGGACCTCGGCGCTGCGCTGGCAGGCCGGGCTGGTGGGCACCGGCATGCTGGTGGCGGTGACGAGCAGCCTGTGGGCTTGATCGTCCGCGCGCTCATGCCGATTCTTCTTTGGGGTGCGGTGCTGCCCGGCTGACAGGCGGTGCGAGCGACGGCGGGCACCGCTGACGAGGCCGCCAGCAAGCTGGCTGCTGGCAAGGCCTCCCACAAGTGCGGTTGCTCGCGCTGGTCAGCGGTGCAGCTCGCCCGCGCTTTCGGGTTGGTAGACGATGCTTTTCACCCGCACCGTCATCGACTTGCCGCCCGGGCCAGGCCATGCCAGTTCATCGCCCACCGCCAGGCCCAGCAAGGCGCTGCCCACGGGCGCAAAAATCGAGATACGGTCGGCGCTGCCATCCATGTCGCGCGGGTACACCAGCGTCAGGCAAAACTCCTTGCCGGTCTCCTCGATCGTGAACTGCACGGTGGAATTCATGGTCACCACATTGGGCGGAATCTCCTCGGGCGCCACCACGTCGGCGCGGTCCAGCTCTGCCTGCAGGTCGGCCTTGCCCGGAAAGACGCTGGCAGGAATCGCCGCCAGCAGTGCTTCAATGCGGTCCAGGTCCAGGGAGGACAGGGTGATCTGGGGTTTGCGCGCCATGGCGTGTACCTCGAAAGCTAGTTGTAAAGGGCGGGACTGTAGTGGATCGTGAATCTCGCACTGCGCCGCGTGGTCAAAGCGGTGGGCGAGGTTTTCGCGGAAATGCTTTAAAAACTGTATATTAATACAGTAGTGTCCGGTTAAAAGTTGAACAAATTCAACTGGTTAGCGATGGGTGTCTCAATGGATTGGGATCGGTCGGCCTGCAAGGCGCATGAAATCTGGGTTTTCTCAAAAACTGACACTGACAAGATCTGTAGACATGTGTAGAGCGAAGCATCGAGATGAAGCTCCTTCTTGACGATGGCAATGAGCACGTAGGTGGACACGGCGCACCAGATCTGTGTCTTGACGGCGTTCTCGCTAGTACCCAGGAACCGCTTGATACGCAGGTGCTGCTTGATCCATTTGAAGAACAGCTCGACCTGCCAGCGACTTTTGTAGAGCGCGGCAATCGACAAGGCTGGCAGCGTCGTGTTGTTGCTCAGAAAGACCAGCGTCTTGCCCGATTCGGGGTCTTTGAATCGGATGCGCCGCAGGTGCTCAGGGTACTTCTTGGCCGAGTAATGGCCGTTGAGCATTACGCGCTGGTCGCAGATGATGCCTGTGCTGCGATTGACGGGATCGGAGTACACGCGCCGAGCGTCCATGCCCGCTTTGGCTCGGGTGACGAAGAATGCGCCAGCCTGATGCAGGGCATACAGGCGAGCAAAGTCGACGTATCCCCGATCCATCACGTAAAAGGCGCCCGACTCGACAGGCAGGATGTCGAGCACGTTCACGTCGTGAAGCTTGCCGTCGCTGATGTGAATGAACGCGGGGATAGCCCCACGCAGGTCCAGCAGCGTGTGCAGCTTGATAGCGGCCTTGGTCGAACGAAACGGCGCCCAGTCGAACAAGCTCAGGCACAGGTCGATGGTGGAGGCATCCAGGGCGTACACACCGGCATCGAGATCGAGCACCGTTGGCTCTTGCGCGTACATGCCTCTGGCCCGCACGATCAGCCGCTGAGCCAGCGCATGGTAGATGCGCCAATCCCGCGAGTTCAGCGCATCGGCCAGCGTCGAGCGCGCCGGTGGCGCCTTCAACCCCATGTGAAACAGCTTGCCGCGATTGGCCGCCAAGCAGGCTTCGATGTCGCGCAGCGATTCGCGCCATGTGAGCTGGGAGAACGCCATGACACGAAACAGGTCTGCGCATCCCAGGGTGCGAACACCTGCATCGCCATCGTGGCGGTCGATGATGCGCGAGAAGGTCTTCCAAGGCACGAACTCCATTACCTGTGCGAACAGCGTCTTGCCCACATTCATGCGCCACTCCGGGTTGTTGAAACCCGCGAGCATCGCAAATGAGCTAAACGAAATTCAAATCGTGGACACCCATGAATCCTCTGAAACCCGCTTCAATACTGGCGTTGCCGCCCTTCAGCATCAAATAAGCCGGACACTACTGATATTAATACAGTTATGAAAAGCGATGCTGATCCCGCTGATCCCGCTGATTCGCCCTGCGGCTCGCCGCCCGAAGCGCGCATTCCCCTCCACGCCATTCGCGGCCGGGGTGCCGCCACGGCCACGCCGCACCGGTTTGCAAAGGACTCGCGCACGGTGGTGGACGATGGCTGGGATTTTCCTTGGGATGGCGAGGCGCAGGCCACGCCGCAGCCCACCCGTGTGCACCTAGAAACCGCCCGCAGCGCGCTGTGCACCAACGATTCCCCCGACATCTTCTTTGAGCACTCGGTGAACCCCTACCGCGGTTGCGAGCATGGCTGTGTCTATTGCTATGCCCGCCCCACGCACAGCTATCTGAACCTGTCGCCGGGGCTCGATTTCGAGACGCAGATCATTGCCAAGCACAACATCGGCGAGGTGTTGCGCGCCGAACTGGCGCGCCCCGGCCATGTGCCGCGCACGCTGAACGTCGGCTCGGCCACCGATTGCTACCAGCCGGTGGAGCGCGAGTTGCGTCTTACGCGGGGCGTGATCGAGGTGCTGCGTGACGCTCGGCATCCGTTTTCGCTCATCACCAAAAGCAGCGGGGTGGAGCGCGACCTCGACCTGCTGGCGCCACTGGCGGCGCAGCGCCTGGCGGCGGTGTATGTGACCATCACCACGCTCGATGCCGCGCTGGCCCGCCGCATGGAGCCGCGCGCAGCCGCACCGCACCGGCGCCTGCGCACCATCCGTGCGCTGGCCGATGCGGGCGTGCCCGTGGGTGTGAGCGTGGCGCCGCAGATCCCTTTCATCACCGAAGACATGGAGCAGGTGCTGGCAGCCGCACACGATGCCGGTGCGCGCAGCGCTTTCTACACAGTCATCCGGCTGCCCTGGGAGCTGGATGCGCTGTTTCGCGAGTGGCTGGCGCTGCATTACCCCGACCGCGCCGCGCGTGTGATGGCGCGCATCCAGGACCTGCACCAGCTGGGCCCCGCGGCCCGCGCCGCAGGCAAGACCTACGACAGCAGCTATGTGTCGCGCATGAAAGGGGCCGGCCTGTGGGCCGATCTGTTGCGCCAGCGGTTTGCCACCACCTGCCGCCGGCTGGGGCTGAACCGCGAGCGGGTGGAGCTGGACCTCACCCAGTTCAGACCCGGGCTGGCGCAAGGGCAGGGGAGTTTGTTTTAGGCTGCGGCGTCGCGCCTGGGCACGATTGATCTAGAGGCGCAATCAACGCGCAGAGGCAGGCATTGGCTGCAAAGAGTGACCGGGCAGGGTGCGCATTGCCGGCCTCAACCCACCCAGGCCCACTGCACCACCTGCGTGTAAAGCGGAATACCCAGCACGATGTTCAATGGAAACGTCACCCCCAGTGACAGGCTCACATACAGCGATGGTTGCGCTTCGGGGATGGCATAGCGCACCACTGCAGGCACGGCGATGTAGGAGGCGCTGGCGGCCAGCACCATCAAGAGCGTTGCATCGCCCGCAGGCACCTGCAGCCACCACGCCAGCACCAGCGCCAGGCTGGCGTGCACCAGTGGTCCCACGACGGCATACGCCAGCAGCCAGGGCGACTGATGGCGCACCGCAGGCAGGCTGCGCGCGGTGTTCAGCCCCATGTCCAGCAAAAACAGGCACAACATGCCTTTGAACAGGTCCCCTGAAAAAGGCTGCATTGCGGCCTTGCCCTCGTCGCCCGTCACCAGGCCAATCACCATCGCACCCAGAAGCAGCAGTTGCGTGCCATCGGTAAACGACTCGTGAAGGATCTTGCCCACCGAAAGGTTTGGGGCTGGCGATGCCGCTGCGACCGCACTGCCATGGCCCATGCTGTGACCGCCCGGCGCACCTGCGCCCGCAGAGGCCATCGCCATCACCGGCTGCCCGCGGTGTGCGGGCACCATGCCGGTCGATGCCGTTGCTTGACGCTGGCGCAGCGCATTGGCCAGCATCACCGCCAAAATAATCGCGGGCGACTCCATCAATGCCATGGCGGCCGCCATGTAGCCGCCGTAGGCAATGTGCTGCGAATCCAGGTACTGCGTGGCCGTCACAAACGTCACCGCACTCACCGACCCGTACGTGGCCGCCACCGCCGCGGCGTTAAAGCCCGAAACCACCCGCCGCAGCAGCACGTAGCCCACCAGCGGCACTACCACCGCCAGCAGCACCGCAAGGCCCAGGCTGCTGGCCACGCTGGGCGTGAGCCCCGATGCCGCCAGCGCAAAACCGCCCTTGAGCCCCAGCGCCATCAGCAGGTAGATCGACAAGAACTTGGAGATTGCTGCAGGCATCTCCAGGTTCGATCGGACCAGGCCCGCAAACACCCCCAGGGCAAAAAACAAGATCGCAGGGTCCAGCAAGCTTTGCATCAGATAACTCCTTGTGGGGTTGGATGCTAGTTGCGCGACACTGCAAAGTAAAATCGATTCGAATGCGGTTATCTATAGATAAAAATCTATGAACATCACTTTTCGCCAACTGCGCCTGTTTCTAGCGCTGGCCGAGACGGGCAGCGTCAGTGCCGCCGCCAGGGTCATGCATGTCACGCAGCCCACGGCCTCCATGCAGCTGCGCGAGGTGACCCAGGCCGTGGGCCTGCCGCTGTATGAAGTGGTATCGCGCCGCGTGCACCTCACCGAGGCGGGCCAGGCACTGGCCCGCACTGCACGTGCCATTGCGGGCGAGTGGGATGCGTTCGAGCAGCGCGTGTCGGGCGCCAAAGGCCTCACCAGCGGGCGCCTCAAGGTTGCCGTGGTCAGCACCGCCAAATACTTTGTGCCCCGCCTGCTGGGCAGCTTTTGCAAGCTGCACCCGCAGATCGACATATCTCTCGAAGTGCTCAACCGCGACCACGTCATCACCCGCCTGCGCAGCAACCTGGACGACCTCTATGTCATGTCCAGGCCGCCAGAAGACCTGCTGCTGGAAGACCAGATCCTCATGCCCAACCCGCTGGTCGTCATTGCCCCCGCCGGCCACAGGCTGGCGGCCAAAAAGCGCGTCAATATGGCGCAGCTGCAGGGCGAGCGCCTCCTCCTGCGAGAAAAGGGCTCTGGCACCCGCATGGCGACCGACGCCCATCTGCGCCAACTGGGCTTTGTTCCCACCGCCGTGCTGGAGCTGGGCAGCAACGAGGCCATCAAAGAATCGGTCGAGGGGCAGCTGGGCGTGTCCATCCTCTCGCGCCACGCGCTGGGCGCCCACCACGACGGGCTGGCAGTTCTTGACGTGCAGGGCTTTCCCATCCAGTCGCACTGGCACCTGGTCTGGCCCAAGGGCAAGCAGCTGTCACCGATTGCAGAGGTGTTTCGGGGACATCTGGTCGGTGAGGCGAAAGGATGGCTGGGGGTGCGGTAAGCGGGGCGACGGTGGACGAACGGGCGAAGGAGCGCAAAAGTTGGCAGCGGCTTCGGAGAGTTTCTTGAGGCCGGCATGCGCTCAATCAGAGCGATCAATTGGGCCTGGCCTTTGCCGTGTCACCCGGCCAACGGACCGTTTGGCTGCTGCCTGCACCCGGCAAACATGTCCAGCGCCGGGCTGTAAGCCCCGGTCTGCACATCCATCAGACCCAAAACCGAATGAAAGTAGTTGTCGTGCGTAACGCGCCGTTGAGCCACATCCTGCTGCAGGCAGCCGGTGGTCACATGGGTGCGCGCCTGCATCGCGGGTGACAGCCAGGTGATCCAGGGCACATGCTTTTGCACATCGGGCGCGATGGAATAGGGCAGGCCATGCAGGTAGATGTTGTTCTCGCCCAGCGACTCCCCATGATCTGCTACGTAAATCATAGCTGTTTGCGCTTGATGTGATTGGGTTGAAAGCCAATTGAGTACCGAATCGAGAAACTGGTCGGTCTGCACGATGCTGTTGTCGTAGGCGTTCACCACCTGCTCTTGCGTGCACTCCTGCAGGGCGGTGGAGGTGCATTCGGGCTGGAACTTCTTCAGGGCCTGCGCCGAGCGCTTGTAGTAGGCGGGGCCGTGGCTGCCCATCTGGTGCATCACCACCACCGTGCCGCGGCTGCGTTGCTCGGCAGGCAGTTCGGCCAGACGCTGGTCCAGGTCCTTGAGCATGATGGGGTCGAGGCATTCGCCGTCGGGGCACAGGGCCGGGTCTTTCAATGCGGTGGTGCGCACTTCGCTGACGCGCTCGCACACGCCCTTGCATCCGGCCTGGTTGTCCAACCACAGCACGGCCAGGCCCGCATGGTGCAGCACGTCGATCAGGCTCTCGTAGTTGGCCTTGCGCCCCTCGAAACCGTCACGCCCCAGATGCGAAAACATGCAGGGCACCGATGCGGCCGTGCTGGTGCCGCACGACCATGCGTTGCGCGCCGTGGCCAGGTCGGTGCGGGCCGACAGCAGGGGTGTGGTGGGCCGCTCATAGCCGTTGAGCCCGAAGTTCACGCTGCGTCCGGTTTCACCCAGCACCAGCACCAAGAGGGGTGGCTTTTGCTGGCCCGCATAGCTGGCGCCCAGCTGGGCGTCGCGGCCCAGGGGCATGAGGGTGTTGGTGTCCAGCCGCAGCGGCTTGGTGGCGATATTGCCCAGCGCGTACACGCTGTTGAGCGGGTTGATCAGGTAGCGCAGCCGGGTGTGGTTGCGCATGGTGGATGCGAAATCCTGGAACACCAGCAGCAGGCAGACCACGATGACCACGATGGCGCCCACCAGCAGCATGCCGTTGTGGGCCATGTGGCGAAAGGCATGCATGCGGCGTACCGGGCGGCGGTACAGCCACAGCATCGGCGGGGCCGTGAGCGCCAGCACGGTGGCCAGCATGCGCCAGTTGAGCAGGTCACCGGCCTCTTTCACATCGGTCTGCATCACGTTGACCAGCATGCTTGCGTCGATGGCGATGCCATAGGCAAGCATGAAATAGGCGCCGAAAGCGGCCATGAGCAACATCACGGTGATGGCGGGCTTGAGCGTCCAGCGCCAGGCCAGCAAACTCAGCAGGGCGGCATTGCCTGCCGCCACAATCACCGCAAACGCCAGCGCAAAGCCCCAGCCGCGCAGCGTGCCCTGTCCCGGCAGCGCTGCCACTTCGCGCCACAGCGGCACATTGCACGCAGTCGCCAGCCAGGCGCTGGCCAGTACAACCACCCACGCGGGGTGGATGGCACGGGATGCTTGAGGAGAATGGGCTACGGCGCGGTGGCCGAGCGCGAAACGCTGCATGCGCTGCAATAACAATGGCATGGCCCATTGTTTGCAGCGCTGCTTAAGTGAACATTAATGTTCAGAACCTGTTGGCATTCTCAGGCCAGCGCGCTGGCGTGGTGCTGCAGATGGTCGGCCAGGAAGGTCTGGATGAAATAGTAGCCATGGTCGTAGTCGGCATGGCGGCGCAGTGTGAGCGGCTGCCCGACCTGGGTGCAGGCGCTCTCGAACAGGTGAGGGTGCAGCTGCGTGGCGAGAAACTTGTCGGCCAGGCCCTGGTCGATCAGGATGCCCTGGGGATAGGGCGCGCTGGTTTGCTGGCCCATCAGCACACTCGCGTCATGTGCGCCCCAGGTGCTTTCATCCTGCCCCAGATACCCGGTGAAAGCGTTGTGCCCCCAGGGGCACTGGGTGGGCGCGCAAATCGGCGCAAAGGCCGAGACGCTGCGGAAAACGCCAGGGTGCCGCAAGGCGAGCGTGAGCGCACCGTGGCCGCCCATCGAATGCCCGAACAGGCCCAGGCGCTGGGCGTCGAGCGCAAATTGTGCCGTCACGTCGGGCAGCAACTCGTGGATGAGGTAGGTTTCCATGCACCAGTGGCCGGCCCAGGGCGACTCGGTGGCGTCCAGATAGAAGCCGGCGCCCACCCCGAACTCCCAATGGTTGCTTTCACCCAGAATGCCCGCGCCGCGCGGGCTGGTGTCGGGGGTGAGGATGGCCAGCCCCAGCTGTGCCGCCAGGCGCTGCGCACCGGCCTTGATGGCAAAGGTTTCCTCCGTGCACGTCAGGCCGGCCAGGAAGGTCAGCAACGGCACCTGCTGCCCGGCCAGAGCCTGGGGCGGCAAATACAGGCCAAAGCGCATGGGCAGGCCGATTTCGGACGAGCTGTGCTTGTAAAAGCGTTGCACGCCGCCAAAGCAGGCGTGTTCGCTGGTCAGTTCAAGGGCGGTGAATGTCATGAATGTCAAATTTGATAGCTGCTAGCGCTTATGGATAAAGCGCTAGAGGCCAATTTCATCAATAAATAACCACGCCGCGGATCGACTCGCCGCGCTTCATCAAATCAAAGCCCTTGTTGATGTCTTCCAGCGGCATGGTGTGGGTGATCAGGTCGTCGATGTTGATCTTGCCCTCCATGTACCAGTCCACGATTTTTGGCACATCGGTGCGACCGCGCGCGCCACCGAAGGCCGAGCCTTCCCACTTGCGGCCGGTGACCAGCTGGAACGGGCGGGTGCTGATCTCGGCACCGGCCTCGGCCACGCCGATGATGATGCTGCGGCCCCAGCCCTTGTGCGTGCATTCGAGCGCCTGGCGCATCACGGTGGTGTTGCCGATGCATTCAAAGCTGTAGTCGGCGCCGCCGTCGGTGAGCTGAACAATGGAATCCACCACGTTCTCCACCTCTTTCGGGTTGATGAAGTGCGTCATGCCGAACTTGCGCGCCATCTCCTGGCGCTCCGGGTTGATGTCCACGCCAATGATCTTGTCGGCGCCCACCATCTTGGCGCCCTGGATCACGTTCAGGCCGATACCACCCAGGCCGAACACCACCACGTTGGCGCCCGCTTCGACCTTGGCGGTGAAGATCACCGCGCCAATGCCGGTGGTGACGCCGCAGCCGATGTAGCAGACCTTGTCAAAAGGTGCATCCTCGCGGATCTTGGCCAGCGAGATCTCGGGCGCCACGGTGTAGTTGCTGAACGTGCTGGTGCCCATGTAATGAAAAATGGGCTTGCCATCCAGGCTGAAGCGGCTGGTGGCGTCGGGCATCAGACCCTTGCCCTGCGTGCCGCGGATCAGCTGGCACAAGTTGGTCTTGCGCGAGAGGCAGAACTTGCACTGGCGGCATTCGGGGGTGTAGAGCGGAATGACATGGTCGCCCTTCTTGAGCGTCGTCACACCAGGCCCCACGTCCACCACGATGCCCGCGCCTTCATGGCCCAGGATGGCCGGGAAGATGCCTTCGGGGTCGGCACCCGAGAGCGTGTAGTAGTCGGTGTGGCAGATGCCAGTGGCCTTGATCTCGACCAGCACTTCACCGAACCGAGGGCCTTCCAGGTCCACGGTTTCAATGGTCAGGGGCTGGCCTGCTTGCCAGGCGACGGCGGCTTTTGTTTTCATGGGAGGACTCGTTGGACGGTGACAGGGGTGATCACTATACAAGGGCGCGAAGCCGAACCGGCGCACCACAAAAAAAGCCCGCCGGGGTGCGGCGGGCTTTCGTGGGTCGGCGGGCAGGGCCCGTCAAGTGTCAGCGCTGGGCGATGGGTTGCACATCACGGCGCTCGGAGCCGGTGAACAGCTGGCGTGGGCGGCCGATCTTGTACTCGGGGTCGCTGATCATTTCGTTGAGCTGAGCGATCCAGCCAACGGTGCGGGCCAGTGCGAAGATGCCGGTGAACAGGTTCACTGGAATGCCCATGGCGCGCTGGACGATGCCGGAGTAGAAGTCCACGTTCGGGTACAGCTTGCGCGACACGAAGTAGTCGTCTTCCAGGGCGATTTTTTCCAGTTCCTTGGCCAGCTTGAACAGCGGGTCGTTTTCCAGGCCCAGCTCTTTGAGCACTTCGTTGCAGGTTTCCTGCATGAGCTTGGCGCGCGGGTCGTAGTTCTTGTAGACGCGGTGGCCAAAACCCATCAGCTTCACGCCGGAGTTCTTGTCCTTGACCTTCTCCATGAACTCGCCCACCTTCGACACGCCACCCTGGCGCTGGATGTCTTCCAGCATGTTCAGGCAGGCTTCGTTGGCGCCACCGTGTGCTGGGCCCCACAGGCAGGCCACACCGGCTGCAATGGCAGCAAACGGGTTGGTGCCCGACGAGCCGCACAGGCGAACCGTGGAAGTGGAGGCGTTTTGCTCGTGGTCAGCATGCAGGATGAAGATGCGATCCAGGGCGCGCTCGAGCACCGGGTTGACCACGTAGTCTTCGCACGGCGTACCGAACATCATGCGCAGGAAGTTGCCTGCGTAGCTCAGGTCATTGCGCGGGTACATGTAAGGCTCGCCCTTGCCGTACTTGTAGGCCATGGCGACCAGCGTAGGCATTTTGGCAATCAGGCGGATCGCGGCGACTTCGCGGTGCTGCGGATTGTTGATGTCGGTGCTGTCGTGGTAGAAGGCCGACAGCGCGCCCACCAGGCCCGTGAGCACAGCCATGGGGTGGGCATCGCGGCGGAAGCCACGCAGGAAGAACTGCATCTGCTCGTTGACCATGGTGTGGTTGGTCACGCGGCTGGTGAAGTCTTTCTTCTGCGTTTCGTTGGGCAGGTTTCCGTAGAGCAGCAGATGGCAGGTTTCGAGGAAGTCGCAGTTCACGGCCAATTGCTCGATGGGGTAGCCGCGGTACAGCAGCTCGCCCTTGTCGCCATCAATGTAGGTGATGGCGGACTGGCACGACGCCGTGGACAGGAAACCCGGATCGTAGGTGAACATGCCGGTCTGCGCATACAGCTTGCGGATGTCGATAACGTCAGGGCCAATGCTGCCCTGGTAGACCGGCATTTCCACGCTGGGGCTGCCGTTACTGAACGACAGGGTGGCTTTGTTGTCAGCTAGCTTCATTGTTACTTTCCTTTGGGTTTCCGATGATCCGGTCGGGGGGTATCGATTCAGTGCCAAGGCACTACGGCACTAGTGCACGGCTGTGCTGCCACCTTGGCGCAGCATGCCGAGCACTTCGTGCACTTCTGGTGTGTCCAGCGGGGCCTGCGGCTCGCGGCGACGCAGCAACAGGTCCAGCAGGTCGTTGTCCGCCAGGTCCATCAGGGCCATCAGGCCGTCGGCGTGGCGTTGTGTGAGCTCGGGCTCAAAGCGGGTGAAAAACTGCTCGATGAACAGATCGTTCTCCAGCAGTCCTCTTCTGCAGCGCCAGTGCAGCTTGCTCAGTGCGCGCTCGTCCAGCAGCGGCGAGGCCGCATTGCTGGCGATGGTGGAAGTTTCACCCATGGCTTGAACTCGCTTCAGATGGCGCGACGCACCATCAGTTCCTTGATCTTGCCAATGGCCTTCGTGGGGTTCAGGCCCTTGGGGCACACGTCCACGCAGTTCATGATGGTGTGGCAGCGGAACAGGCGGTAGGGGTCTTCGAGGTTGTCGAGGCGCGCGCCTGTTGCATCGTCACGGCTGTCGGCGATGAAGCGGTAGGCCTGAAGCAGACCCGCCGGGCCCACGAACTTGTCGGGGTTCCACCAGAAGCTGGGGCAGGACGTGGAGCAGCTGGCGCACAGGATGCACTCGTACAGGCCGTTGAGCTCTTCGCGCTCTTCGGGCGACTGCAGGCGCTCACGGTCGGGCGCCAGTTCTTCGTTGATCAGGTAGGGCTTGATCGAGTTGTATTGCTTGAAGAACTGCGTCATGTCCACGATCAGGTCGCGGATCACGGGCAGGCCCGGCAGCGGCTTGAGCACGATGGTGCCCTTGAGCGTGTTCATGTTGGTCAGGCACGCCAGGCCGTTCTTGCCATTGATGTTCATGGCGTCCGACCCGCACACGCCTTCGCGGCAGGAGCGGCGGAACGATAGCGTGGGATCCTGTTCCTTGAGCTTGATCAGTGCGTCCAGCAACATGCGCTCCTGGCCATCGAGCTCGATCTCGATGGTCTGCATGTAGGGCTTGGCATCCTTGTCCGGATCGTAGCGGTAGATTTGGAATGTGCGTTTTTGCATGTTTCTTCTCTCGTGACGATTTAGAACGTACGGACCTTCGGAGGAACGCTGTCCACCGTCAAAGGCTTGAGGTTGACCGGCTTGTAGTCCAGGCGGCTGCCTTCGCTGTACCACAGGGTGTGTTTCATCCACTCCTTGTCGTTGCGGCCCAGCGGGAACTCGGCGTGGTCGGCGGGGTGCTCATAGTCGTACACGGTGTGCGCACCACGGCACTCCTTGCGGGCGGCGGCCGAGACCATGGTGGCCTGGGCCACTTCGATCAGGTTGTCCACTTCGAGCGCCTCGATGCGCGCGGTGTTGAACACCTTGGACTTGTCCTTGAGCGAGACGCCAGCCACACGGTTGCGCAGCTCGGCGATCTTCTTGACGCCTTCGTCCATGCTGGCCTGGGTGCGGAACACGCCGGCATGCTGCTGCATCGTGGCGCGGATGTCGCCGGCCAGGTTTTGTGCGTAGATGCCGTCGCTGGACTTGTCGAGCTGGTTCAGGCGCTCCAGGGTGCGGTCGGCCGCATCCTTGGGCAGGGGCTTGTGCTCCTTGTTCTTGTTGTTGAACTCGACGATATGGCGGCCGGCGGCCTTGCCAAACACCAGCAGGTCCAGCAGCGAGTTGGTACCCAGGCGGTTGGCACCGTGCACGCTCACGCAGGCGCATTCGCCCACGGCATACAGGCCATTCACCACAGCGTTGTTGATGCCGTTGGCCTGGGTGATCACCTGGCCATTGATGTTGGTGGGCACGCCACCCATCTGGTAGTGGATGGTGGGCACCACGGGAATGTCTTCCTTGGTGATGTCCACGTTGGCGAAGTTGACGCCAATCTCATACACCGATGGCAGGCGCTTGTGGATGGTGTCTGCGCCCAGGTGGCTGAGCTTGAGCATGACGTAGTCCTTGTTCGGACCACAGCCACGGCCTTCCTTGATTTCCTGGTCCATCGAGCGCGACACGAAGTCGCGCGGCGCCAGGTCTTTCAGGGTAGGCGCATAGCGCTCCATGAAGCGTTCGCCATTGCTGTTGAGCAAAATGGCGCCTTCGCCGCGGCAGCCTTCGGTCAGCAGCACGCCTGCGCCGGCCACGCCGGTGGGGTGGAACTGCCAGAACTCCATGTCTTGCAGCGCTATGCCGGCGCGGGCCGCCATGCCCAGGCCGTCACCGGTGTTGATGAAGGCGTTGGTGGAAGCGGCGAAGATGCGCCCGGCGCCGCCGGTGGCCAGCAGCACGGTCTTGGCTTCCAGGATGTACAGGTCGCCGGTTTCCATCTCCAGCGCGGTCACGCCCACCACGTCGCCGTCGGCGTCGCGGATCAGGTCCAGTGCCATCCACTCGACGAAGAAGTTGGTCTTGGCCTTGACGTTCTGCTGGTACAGCGTGTGCAGCATGGCGTGGCCAGTGCGGTCCGCGGCGGCGCAGGCGCGTTGCACGGGCTTTTCGCCGTAGTTGGCGGTGTGGCCGCCAAACGGGCGCTGGTAAATTGTGCCGTCGGGATTGCGGTCAAACGGCATGCCGAAGTGTTCCAGCTCGTACACCACCTTGGGTGCTTCGCGGCACATGAACTCGATCGCATCTTGGTCGCCGAGCCAGTCAGAGCCCTTGATGGTGTCGTAGAAGTGGTAGTGCCAGTTGTCCTCGGACATGTTGCCCAGCGAGGCCGAAACGCCGCCTTGTGCCGCCACGGTGTGGCTGCGGGTGGGAAACACCTTGGACAGCGAGGCCACGTTCAGGCCTGCGCGGGAGAGTTCAAGCGCGGCGCGCATGCCGGAGCCGCCGGCGCCAATGATGACGACGTCGAACTTGCGCTTGGTGATGTTAGCGTTGGTGTAGCTCATTATTTGCCTTCAGTCGCGGGAATCAGAGACGCCACAAAACCTGGATACCCCAGCCGGCACAGCCGACCAGCCAGACGAGGGTGAAAATCTGCAGCGCCAGGCGCAGGCCCAGAGGCTTGATGTAGTCCATCCAGATGTTGCGCATCCCGACCCAGGCGTGCCAGATGAGTGCCAGGATCACGCAGAACGTGAGCACCTTCATCCATTGGCTGGAAAAAATGGAAGCCCAGCGGTCATAGCCGATGGGACCTTTGGTCAGAACCAGTTGCACGAGCAGGATCAGCGTGAACAGTGCCATCAGCACTGCAGTGACACGTTGGCTCAGCCAGTCGCGCAGGCCATAGTGGGCACCTACGACGGTGCGTTTGTAACCGAAGTTGTCGGACATAGTGGATTTCCTCTCAGTCATTGCGCGGCGCGCCGCACCCGGCGACGCCGCGGGGTGAATCAATACAGGCCGAACAGCTTGGCTGCCAGCACCAGCGTCAGGCCAATGCTGATGACCAGAGTCACCAGGGCAGAGGTCTTGCCGAACTGTTTGCTGACGGCGTCATGGCTCACGTCCATGCACAAGTGGCGCACACCGGCGATCATGTGGTGCAGATAGGCCCAGATCAGGCCCAGCGCCACCAGCTTGATGAACCAGCCGGGAGCGAAGCCCAGGCCAGAGTTGAAGGCGGCCTTGAAGGTGCTAAAGGAAATTTCGGAGGACACCGAGGTGTCGAACATCCACAGCACGAACGGCAGCAGCAGAAACATCACAGCACCGCTGGCACGGTGCAGGATCGAAACCCATGCAGCCGGCGTCATGCGGTAAGTAGTGAGGTCCTTGAAGGCGTTGATATTGCGGAATTCAGGCCGTTTTTTGGCTAGCTCTGTCATGGCGGGTGCTTTCGTGGATGTAACTGCTTTGTAATTTGAAGATGCAAACAACGCAAAATTCTATTGCAACGCAACAAGTAGGGCTGTCCACTGGCGCAATATTTTGACGATTCTTCTCAAGTGCGGGCGTGTTTCAGCTCAATTCGTTGTGGTAATGGTGTGTGTCGGTGCGGTAAAGACCACGCCGTAACTCCATGGGAACATCGTTGTAGGTGTAGGCGGTGCGCTCCACGCTCAGCAAGGGCGTGCCAGCGGGGGTGTGCAGAAGCTGCGCCTGCTCACCGTCGGCCAGCACGGCTCGGATTTTTTCTTCGGCCCGCACCATGCGCACACCGAAATCCAGCTCGAACATGGCATAGGTCGGACCTTGGTAGTTCGCCATCTGCTCGGCTGTCAGGCCCTTGAAGGCCTGGCCGGGGAGCCAGATGTCTTCGAGAATGGTGGGTTCGTCGGCAAACGACAGAATGCGCCGCGCCTGTACCACCGGGTCGCCACTGCGCAAGGCCAGGGCGCGCGCCACGTCGGCGCTGGCGCGCACGCGCCGACAATCCAGCACGGTGCGTTGCGCCGGCCCCTCCACACTGGCATCGCCGGTGTCGGGCAAAAGCTTCAGAAAACGGTATTGCACATGCTGCTCGGCATGGGTGGCGACAAAAGTGCCCTTGCCCTGTCGCCGCATCACCAGATTGTCGGCCGCCAGCTCGTCAATGGCCTTGCGGACCGTGCCCTGACTCACCCGAAACCGCGCCGCCAAATCCATCTCGCTGGGAATGGCTTCACCGGGCTTCCATTCACCCTGCTGCAGGCTTTGCAGGATCAAGGCCTTGATCTGCTGGTACAGCGGGCTGAATGCCGGCGTCAATACACCAACACCGCCGGGAGGCGGCGAGGGCGCGTCAACATTGAACGGAAGCGAGGACATGGCAAATGGCTGGGGTGGGGCGGTTATGCGGCGAGGCGTATTCTCTGGCTGGTAACCGGGTTGGATCATATCTTATATAAGACATAAGACAAATTGACCTTTCGCAGCAATCGGCGGTAAACTCCAAGGCTGTTTTGCAGAGCACGGGTTGCTGGTGACAGGGGCTGGTGCTTGCGTTGCATCCACATCTGTTTTTTCCACTTCCTGGAGTTTTCACCATGAGCAAGAAGCCCGTCCGTGTTGCCGTTACCGGCGCTGCTGGTCAAATCGGTTACGCCCTGCTGTTCCGTATCGCCTCGGGCGAAATGCTGGGCAAGGACCAGCCGGTCATCCTGCAATTGCTCGAAGTTCCCGTGGAAGGCCCACAAAAAGCGCTCAAGGGCGTGATGATGGAACTCGACGACTGCGCTTTCCCGCTGCTCGTGGAGATGACCGCCCACAGCGATCCCATGACCGCCTTCAAGGATGCCGATTACGCCTTGCTGGTGGGTTCGCGCCCCCGCGGCCCCGGCATGGAGCGCGCCGAGCTGCTGGCCGTCAACGGTGCCATCTTCACCGCACAAGGCAAGGCCCTGAATGCCGTGGCCAGCCGCGACGTCAAGGTGCTGGTGGTGGGCAACCCCGCCAACACCAACGCCTACATCGCCATGAAGAGCGCGCCTGACCTGCCACGCAAGAACTTCACCGCCATGCTGCGCCTCGACCACAACCGCGCTGCCAGCCAGATCGCTGCCAAGACCGGCAAGGCCGTGGCCGACATCGAAAAACTCACCGTCTGGGGCAACCATTCGCCCACGATGTACGCCGACTACCGCTTTGCCACCATCAACGGCGAGAGCGTTGCCAAGATGATCAACGACCAGGAATGGAACGCCAACACCTTCCTGCCCACCGTGGGCAAGCGCGGCGCAGCCATCATTGAGGCACGCGGCCTGTCGTCGGCGGCATCGGCTGCCAACGCCGCCATCGACCACATGCGCGACTGGGCCCTGGGCACCAACGGCAAGTGGGTCACCATGGGTATTCCTTCGGATGGCCAGTACG
This sequence comes from Acidovorax sp. BoFeN1, assembly GCF_003345135.1. Lineage (NCBI taxonomy): Bacteria > Pseudomonadati > Pseudomonadota > Betaproteobacteria > Burkholderiales > Comamonadaceae > Acidovorax > Acidovorax sp. BoFeN1. The sequence goes on along the minus strand of NZ_QOZT01000050.1, from coordinate 10,227 downwards.
GCATTCCAAAGGACACCATGTTCGGCTTCCCCGTCACCTGCGAAAACGGCGAGTACAAGATCGTCGAAGGTCTGGAAATTGACGCGTTCTCGCAAGAGCGCATCAACATCACGCTGGCCGAACTGCAAGGCGAGCAAGACGGCGTCAAGCACCTGCTCTGATCCCATGAGCGTTGTGCGCCGCGCAGAACCATCCTCAGGCTCCGTTCCTCCCGGGGGGGGCGAAGCAGCCCACGCCGTGAGTGGCGGGGTCGTGCGTGCCCATCCTCGCGATGTGCTGCTGGGTGCGCAGGCGGCTTCTGCCGCCTTGCCGGTTTGCGATCACTACAGCGGTGCGCCGGCGCGCATGCTCAAGAGCCTGCAATTGCAGGCACAGATGACCGAGGAATTCGGCGCTTGCGTTTTTGACGTGACGCTGGACTGCGAAGACGGAGCCCCGGTGGGCGATGAAGCGGCGCACGCGGTCCTGGTGGCCGCCCTGGTGCGCGATGCCGCCCCGGCAGCGCGCGTGGGCGTTCGCGTTCACCCCGTGGACCACCCCGCATTTGCCAACGACATGGCCACCATTGCCGGCGAGGCCGGTCATCGGCTCACCCACATCATGCTGCCCAAGGTGGAGTCGGTGGACGATGTTTTGCGGGCAGAAAAAGCCCTGCAGGGCACATCGGCGGCCCATCTGCCCCTGCAGGTGCTGATCGAATCCCCGGCCGCAGTGCACCGGGCTTTCGAGATTGCCGCGCATCCCCGCGTGCAGAGCCTGAGCTTTGGCTTGATGGATTTTGTGTCGGCCCACGGCGGTGCCATTCCCGCATCGGCCATGGCCTCTGCCGGGCAGTTCACGCACCCGCTGGTGGTGCGCGCCAAGCTCGAAATCGCCTCGGCCTGCCATGCCCATGGCAAGGTGCCATCGCACTGCGTGGTAACCGAATTCAGCGATATGGTGGCCATGCAGGCCGCAGCCAGCCGCGCTGCACGCGAGTTTGGCTACACGCGCATGTGGAGCATCCACCCCGCGCAGATTCGCCCCATCCTGGAGGCCTTTGGGCCCACGCAGGATGACATTGACGTTGCTTCAAAAATAATAGCTGCTGCCGCAGACGCTGATTGGGCTCCCATCAGTTTTGAGGGCGCATTGCATGACCGTGCCAGTTTTCGCTATTACTGGCAGGTTCTGGAGCGTGCGCACAGCACCGGGCGCAGCTTGCCCGCGGCCGTGTGCCCGTGGTTTACTCCGTCTGTCTCTCTCTGTCCCTGAACCCTCACCTGCAGGATCCCTGATGAAAACCTTTATCGCTTCTGCCCTCATACTGCTGGCGCCCGCCTTTGTGCTGGCCCAGACACCCGCCCCGTCCGCCGCCAAGCCTGCCACCAAGGCAACCGCCAAGGCCCCTGCCAAAGCCGCCGCCGCCAAAACTGCCAAGGCCAAGCCCACCAGCAGCCGCGTCCAGCTCAAGTCCGCCACCGGTCAGGTGGCAGCAGGCATCATGGCTGCCGAGGCCGCCCTCTCGCCGGACGAACTGGCCATTGCCGAGCGCGTGCATGTGGGCCACATCGCCTGCGAATTGGGCGCGCACGTCACGCTCAAGGCCGACCCAGCCTCGCCCGGCCGCTTCGATGTGGAAGGCAAGGGCTTCAAGTACCGCATGACCCCCGTAGCCACATCCACCGGCGCTGTGCGTCTGGAAGACCAGCGGGGCGGCGCTGTGTGGCTGCAGATCGCCAACAAGTCCATGCTCATGGACCAAAAGCGTGGCCAGCGCCTGGCAGACGAATGCATGAGCCCCGAGCAGAACCTGGTTGCCGAGGCCATCAAGAAGAACCCGATCCCCAGCGTGCTGGAACCTCTGCCCGTCGCCAAACAATAACGATTCCCGTGCGCCTGGCCCCCGGGCCGCACCCACCCCACTTTAGAACGCAACCGGAGAAAATTGATGTTGAAAGCCTACCGTGACCATGTGGCCGAACGTGCTGCATTGGGCATTCCGCCACTGCCCTTGAGCGCCAAGCAGACCAGCGAACTGATCGAGCTGCTGAAAAACCCGCCTGCTGGCGAGGAAGCAACCCTGGTCGACCTGATCACGCACCGTGTGCCTGCGGGCGTGGACGATGCCGCCAAGGTCAAGGCCAGCTACCTGGCCGCCGTGGCCCATGGCACGGAAGTGTGCAGCCTCATCGGCCGTGAGAAGGCCACGCAACTGCTGGGCACCATGCTGGGCGGCTACAACCTCACGCCGCTGATCGATCTGCTTGACGACGCTGCCGTGGCTTCCGTGGCTGCCGAAGCGCTCAAGAAGACGCTGCTCATGTTCGATCAGTTCCATGACGTCAAGGAAAAGGCCGACAAGGGCAACACCTTCGCCAAGGCCGTGCTGCAGAGCTGGGCCGACGCCGAGTGGTTCACCAGCCGCCCCGAAGTGCCGCAAAGCATCAAGCTCACCGTGCTCAAGGTCACCGGCGAAACCAACACCGACGACCTGTCGCCCGCGCCCGATGCCTGGAGCCGCCCCGACATCCCGCTGCACGCGCTGGCCATGCTCAAGAACAAGCGCGACGGCATCACCCCTGAAGAAGACGGCAAACGCGGCCCGGTGAAGTTCATCGAAGACCTGCGCGCCAAGGGCAACCTCGTGGCCTACGTGGGCGACGTGGTGGGCACGGGTTCCAGCCGCAAGTCGGCCACCAACAGCGTGCTGTGGTTCACCGGCGAAGACATCCCCTTTGTGCCCAACAAGCGCTTTGGCGGCGTCTGCCTGGGCAGCAAGATTGCCCCCATCTTCTACAACACCATGGAAGACGCGGGCGCGCTGCCCATCGAGCTCGACGTAAGCCAGATGAACATGGGCGACGAGATCGAGCTGCTGCCCTACGCTGGCAAGGCTTTGAAGGACGGCAACGTCATCGCCGAATTCGAAGTGAAAAGTGAAGTGCTGTTTGACGAAGTGCGCGCCGGTGGCCGCATTCCACTCATCATCGGCCGTGGCCTGACCACCAAGGCGCGCGAGGCCTTGGGCCTGGCGCCCTCCACGCTGTTCCGCCTGCCGCAAGTGCCTGCCGCCACCGGCAAGGGTTTCACGCTGGCGCAGAAGATGGTTGGCCGTGCCTGCGGCCTGCCTGCAAAGGATGGCAACCAGATGGGCGTGCTGCCCGGCACCTATTGCGAGCCGCGCATGACCTCGGTGGGCTCGCAAGACACCACCGGCCCCATGACCCGCGACGAACTCAAGGACCTGGCCTGCCTGGGCTTCAGCTCCGACCTCGTCATGCAGTCGTTCTGTCACACGGCCGCTTACCCCAAGCCCGTGGACGTGAAGATGCACCACGAGCTGCCCGAGTTCATCAGCAACCGTGGCGGCATCTCGCTCAAACCTGGCGACGGCATCATCCACAGCTGGCTCAACCGCATGCTGCTGCCCGACACTGTGGGCACCGGCGGTGACTCGCACACCCGTTTCCCCATCGGCATCAGCTTCCCTGCAGGCTCGGGCCTGGTGGCGTTTGCTGCCGCCACGGGCGTGATGCCGCTTGATATGCCTGAATCGGTTCTGGTGCGCTTCAAGGGTCAGATGCAGCCCGGTGTCACGCTGCGCGACCTGGTGCACGCGATCCCGCTGTATGCCATCAAGGCTGGCTTGCTGACAGTTGCCAAGCAAGGCAAGGTCAACATCTTCTCGGGCCGCATCCTCGAAATCGAAGGTCTGCCCGACATGAAGGTCGAGCAGGCATTCGAGCTGTCCGACGCCTCGGCCGAACGCTCTGCCGCCGGTTGCACCGTGCGCCTGAACAAAGAGCCGATCATCGAATACATCAACAGCAACATCGTACTGCTGAAGAACATGATCGCCCAGGGCTACGCTGATGCGCGCACCATCGGCCGCCGCATCCAGGCCATGGAAGCCTGGCTGGCCAAGCCTGAGCTGCTGGCACCCGATGCCGACGCGGAATACGCGGCCGTGATCGAGATCGACCTGGCCGAGATCACCGAACCCATCGTCTGCTGCCCCAACGACCCCGACGACGCCAAGACGCTGTCGGACGTGGCCGGCGCTGCGATCGACGAAGTGTTCATTGGCTCGTGCATGACCAACATCGGCCACTTCCGTGCGGCTTCCAAGCTGCTCGAAGGCAAGAAGGACATTCCCGTCAAGCTGTGGATGGCACCGCCCACCAAGATGGACGCGCACCAGCTCACCGAAGAAGGCCACTATGGCGTGTTCGGCGCCGCCGGTGCCCGCATGGAAATGCCGGGCTGCTCGCTGTGCATGGGCAACCAGGCACAGGTGAAGGAAGGCGCCACCGTGATGTCCACCAGCACGCGCAACTTCCCCAACCGCCTGGGCAAGAACACCAATGTTTACCTGGGCTCTGCCGAGCTGTCGGCCATCTGCTCCAAGCTGGGCCGTATTCCCAGCAAGGCCGAATACCTGGCTGACATGGGCGTGCTCAGCGCCAATGGCGACAAGATCTACAAGTACATGAACTTTGACCAGATCGCCGAGTACAAGGACGTGGCCGACGGCGTAGCTGCCTGAGCCTGATGCACAACCTGCTGCCCGGGGCCATGGCCTCCGGTGCAGAGGTGATGGCTGGCCCGCGCTGTGCGCGGGCTTTTTTTCGTGGGTAGCATGCACCTCTTTTATGCACGGCACGGCCACACCGGGAGATGGTGGTCTGTGTTGGTCCAGAGTGGTGGAGACCTAAAGTCATTGTGGAGAAAGCGCTGTTAGCTATTGAGTTAGTAGCATCGGTAAGCGCTGCAATGGTGGCAGGTGTGGTCCAGACTCCATCTGATACGTCCCAGATCGCTGCATCTGCTGCTGTTGCTGAGATCCCTGATGCTCCATAGTCAAGGCCTTGGCACAGTGGGCGCTGCGTGCACTCTCTGGCTGTTGTTCTGAACCTTGCATGTCCCACACTCCCCCACCACCGCGCGGAAAATCGCCGCGCAAAGTCATTCCCATCACCCCGGCAGCCGTCTCTGGTTCGCTTTACGAGGCGCAGGTCAAGATTCAGCCGCGCTCCATTCGCGGTGTGTTCTCAAACTGGCGCTGGGCCATGGTGTGGGCCACGCAGTTGTTCTTCTATGTGATTCCGTGGCTGCAGTGGAACGACCGGCAAATGCTGCTGTTTGACCTGGAGCAGCGGCGCTTTTACCTGTTCGGGTTGCTCCTCTATCCGCAGGATTTCATTTACCTCACCGCGCTTTTGATTATTTCGGCGCTGTCGCTTTTTCTGTTCACGGCAGTGGCGGGGCGGCTGTGGTGCGGCTTTGCCTGTCCGCAAACGGTTTATACCGAAATTTTCATCTGGATAGAGCACAAGGTGGAAGGCGACCGCAGTGCGCGGCTACGCCTTGATGCGTCCCCCTGGTCGGCCGACAAGCTCTGGCGCAAATCGCTTAAGCAGTTTTTGTGGCTGGCTGTGGCGCTGTGGACGGGGTTCACCTTTGTCGGCTACTTTGTGCCGATTCGCACGCTGGCCGTGGAGGTGATGGCGTTGCAAGGCGGTTGGCAGATTTTTTGGGTGCTGTTTTATGGCTTTGCCACCTACGGCAACGCGGGTTTTTTGCGCGAGCAAATCTGCAAGTACATGTGCCCGTATGCGCGCTTTCAGAGCGCCATGTTTGACCAGGATACTCTCGTCGTCACCTACGACGCAGTGCGCGGCGAGGCGCGCGGGCCGCGCACCAAGGCGGTGGATGCCAAGGCGCAGGGCCTGGGTGACTGCATTGACTGCACGCTGTGCGTGCAGGTCTGCCCGGTGGGCATCGACATCCGCGATGGCTTGCAGTACGAGTGCATTGGCTGCGGCCTGTGTGTGGACGCCTGCAATTCTGTCATGGACAAGATGCAGTACCCGCGTGGCTTGATCCGCTACACCACGCCCAACGCCCTGGCCCAGCGCTGGGACCTGCGCCAGGTGCTGCGCCGCGTGGCGCGCCCACGCGTGCTGCTCTATAGCGCCGCGCTGATCGCCATAACCTTGGCCATGTTGATCAGCCTGGTGGTGCGCACGCCGCTCAAAGTGGATGTGATCCGCGACCGCAGTGTGCTGGCGCGCTTGGTGCAGGGCGGGCAGGTCGAGAACGTGTATCGCCTGCAAATCGCCAACGCCACCGAAACCCCACAGCGCTACCGCCTGGTGGCCCGCGGCCTGGAGGGGCTGCACGTGGCCTCGGAGACCGAAGTGGATGTGGCCGCCGCCGATTCGCGTTGGGTGGTCACGCGCTTGCGTGTGCCTGATGGCGTTGCAGCCTCTGGCTCGCACACGGTGGTGCTGGAGATCACGGCCATGGGCGACGCAGCGGTGCAGCTGCGCGAGAAAACCACCTTTCTGGTGCCACGCTGAAGCGCATTAATGTGGCCTACTGGCCGCGCTGAGCTGGCCCAGCGTGGCCAGCGCCTGCTCGGTGCGCGCGTTCCAGGCGTGGCCATAGTTCAGGCGCAGGCAGTTGGTGAAGGCGTGCGAGGCCGAAAAAATCGGTCCCGGCGCCACGCTGATGCCCTGCGCCAGCGCCTGGCGGTGGATGTGCAGCGCGTCTGAGCCTTCGGGTAGTTCAACCCACAAAAAGTAACCGCCCTCGGGCCGCGTCGCCCGCGTGCCTGTCGGAAAGTAATGGCCCACGGCCTGGGCAAACACCGCTTGCTGCGCGGCCAGCGCCGCGCGCAGCTTGCGCAAGTGCTTATCGAAGCCGCCGCGCTCCAGGTACAGCGCCAACGCCGCCTGTGCCGGCACCGATGCGCTTAGCGTGCAGGTCAGCTTGTGCCGCGCCACGGTGCGGGTAAAGCGCCCCGGCGTGGCCCAGCCGATGCGGTAGCCTGGCGCCAGGGATTTGGAGAACGAGCTGCAGTGCAGCACCAGTCCCTCGGTGTCAAAGGCCTTGGCCGGCAGTGGGCGCTGGTCGCCCAGGTACAGCTCGGCGTATACATCGTCTTCGATCAGCGGGAGTTGGTGGCGAGTGATCAGCGCGACCAGCGCTTTTTTCTTCGCTTCGGGCATCAGGCTGCCCAGCGGGTTCTGAAAGGTGGTCATCAGCCAACAGGCCTGGGGGCGGTGGCGCACGATGGCGGCCTCCAGTGCGGCCAGGTCAATGCCCTCCCGCGGGTGGGTGGGCACCTCGATGGCGTGCAGACCCATGCGCTCCAGCGACTGCAAGGCGGCGTAGAACGTGGGCGACTCGACCAGCACCGCATCGCCCGCCCGGGTGACGGCGGTCAGACACAGGTTCAGCGCTTCGAGCGCGCCGTTGGTAATGACGATGTCGTCTGCCGACACCGGCATGCCCGCCGCCAGGTAGCGCAGCGCGATCTGGCGGCGCAGGCCCGCATGGCCGGGCGTAAGGTCGTCCACCGCGCTCCACGGGTCGAGCGACCTGGCGCTGGCGGCCAGCGCCTGGCCTAGGCGCGCCAACGGGTACAGCAGAGGGCTGGGAAAGGCCGAGCCCAGCGGCACTACATTGCGCGCCATGGTCGATTCCAGTACCTCGAACACGCGCTCGCTCACATCCACAGCAATTGACTGGCCCTGCGGCTGCGAAGCCTGCTCCAGTTCGGGTGGAGCACTGCGCAATCCCGAGCGCACGAAGTAGCCCGAGCGCTCGCGCGCCTGCACCAAGCCGCGCGCCTCCAGCAGGTAATACGCCTGGAATACGGTGGAGGCGCTGACGCCCCGGCTGGCGCAGGTGTGGCGCACCGAAGGCAGTCGGTCGCCCGGGCGCAGCACGCCGCTGCGCAGGGATGCTTCGATGTCGGCGGCCAGGGCTTCGTAGCGTTTCATGGGTGCAGTATCGCGGATGCGTTTGCGCTCTGCAGTGCTGCCCTACGTGCCGCGCGATCGTCCCCAGGGTGTACGATCGTCCCCAGGGTGTAGGTCTGCGATGGGTGGAAGGCGCGGGTTTTGCAGCGTTTCAAACGCGATGCCGTGTTTTCCCAGAGGCGATAGCGGTTCGAGGCTGCTTCAAAAAAAGGAGCGACCAGCGCCCGCCTTGCAATACTTTTATATTGTTTTAACGCTGAAATTTATACAGGATAAGCGCATAAAGCTATAAAAATTATAGCAATTTGCGCAGATATGCATTACAGCAGCCGGGCGAGCAGCGCGCCCTCAGCCGGGTTTTCAAGCGGAATGCGCACGCGCAGCGGGCTGCCAGGCGCCACTTGCAGTGCTTCGCCTTCAAGGCTACGCATTTGCTCCAGCCGCAGCGTGCGGTTGCCGCTGGGGTGGATGATTTCCAGCAGGTCGCCCACCGCGAAGCGGTTTTTCGTCTCCACCTCGGCCCAGCCGTCCTGCACGGCCTTGACCTCGCCGACAAACTGGCTGCGCCGGGTCTCGGAGCTGCCGGTTTCGTAGTTCTGGTAGTCGTTGGCGGGGCGGCGTTCCAGGAAGCCGGCGGTGTAGCCGCGATTGGACAGGCCTTCGAGTTCGGTGATGAGCTCGGGGTTGAACGGGCGGCCCGCCACGGCGTCGTCGATGGCGCGGCGGTAGATCTGCGCCGTGCGCGAGACGTAATACTGGCTCTTGGTGCGGCCCTCGATCTTGAGGGAATCGACGCCGATTTCCACCAGGCGCTGCACATGCTCGACGGCGCGCAGGTCTTTGCTGTTCATGATGTAGGTGCCGTGCTCGTCTTCCATGATGGGCATGAGCTGGCCGGGGCGCTCCTTCTCTTCGAGCAGGTATACCTGGTCGGCCAACGGGTGGCGCTCGCCCCCGCCGCAGGCGGCAAAGGCGGCGTTGTCGTCCTCTTGCGCCTTGTTGAAGTTGAAGTCGCCCTCCATGCGCACGGCCATGGCTTCGCCGGTGTTGGGGTCTACCGCTGCGGGCTGGGTGGCGTAGTTCCAGCGGCAGGCGTTGGTGCAGGTGCCCTGGTTGGGGTCGCGCCGGTTGAAGTAGCCCGAGAGCAGGCAGCGGCCCGAGTAGGCGATGCACAGTGCGCCGTGCACGAACACTTCGAGCTCCATGTCGGGGCATTCCTGGCGGATCTGGGCGATTTCATCCAGGCTCAGCTCGCGCGAGAGGATGATGCGCGCCACGCCCACCTTCTGCCAGAACTTCACGGCCGCATAGTTCACGGTGTTGGCCTGCACCGAGAGGTGAATGGCCACTTCGGGCCACTTCTCGCGCACCATCATGATCAGGCCTGGGTCGGCCATGATGAGGGCGTCGGGCCGCATGGCGATGATGGGTTCGATATCGCGCAGGTAGGTGCGCACCTTGTCGTTGTGCGGCAGCAGGTTGCTGGTCAGAAAGAACTTTTTGCCGCGTGCATGGGCTTCAAGGATGCCCTGCTCGATCTGCTCCTGGCGGAATTCGTTGTTGCGTGCGCGCAGGCTGTAGCGCGGCTGGCCGGCGTAGATGGCGTCGGCGCCAAAGTCGTAAGCGGCGCGCATCTTGTCGAGTGAGCCGGCGGGCAGCAGCAGTTCAGGGCTTTTCAGGGTCATGGTGCATTGTGGCCGAGGCCATGAAAACCGCTCTGCCTTAGCTCAGCAAAGCAGTCGGGCGCAAGGATCTTCAGTCTTGTGGGCGAAAGCCGATTTCCAGCGTGGACGGAACACGTCCATCTACATCGCGGGGCAGCGACTCGGTTTTGTCCAGCGCGCGCAGCACGGCATCGTCCCAGGCCTTGTTGCCGCTCGACTGGATCAGTTTTTTGCCCACGATGGTGCCATCGGGCGCAGCGCGCACCTGCACCACCGCGCGCGGATTGCCTGCGATGGCATCCGGGTACACGATATTGGGCCGAACCTTGGCTGCCACCTTGCCACCGTAGCTGCCCGAGGGGCCGGAATTACGCAGGGCGGTGCCTGTGGCGTTTTCGCCGCCTGTAGCACCCGCCAGGCCTTGCATGCGACGGATGTTCTCCTGCCGGCGGGCCTCTGCGGTCTGGGCGCTGGCTTTTTCCAGGGCTTCCTGCTTGCGCTGGGCTTCCTGCGCCTGGCGCTTCTTGTCGTCAGCCAACTGCTTTTGCTTGTCCAGTTTTTCCAGGCGTTCTTTTTCGCGCTCGGCTTTTTGCTGCTCGGCCTTTTCCTTTTGCAGGCGTTCCTTTTTCTCCTGCTCCAGCCGTTCGCGGCGCTCGTCTTCCTTGCGCTCACGCTCGCGTTTTTCGCGTTCGAGTTGCTGCTGGCGTTCTTTCTTTTCTTGTTCCAGGCGCTTTTTCTCGCGCTCGATGGCGATGTCGGCTTCGCGGGTGTCTGGCTCTGCCTGCCGTGGTGGGGGCGGAGGGGGCGGGACC
>NZ_QOZT01000004.1:0-99489 GCF_003345135.1 Acidovorax sp. BoFeN1 | reverse complement strand
TCTGGAGGGGGAGGGCTATTATGGTGCGGTGCCCGCAATCGCGCAGGCGTGGGGCGTTTTGACCGCCCCTCAGGCCGCGACCACAGGGCGTTGGTGCGGCCCCGGTTCAGCGCCCAGAAAGCCGAAGGCCATCGCGGGCTGCGCGCCACTGATCAACTCGGCCAGGGCCTTGCCCGAGCCCGCGCCATGCGTCCAGCCCAGGGTGCCATGGCCGGCATTCACCCACAGCTTGTCCACGCGCGTGCGGCCGATGAAGGGGATATTGGTGGGGGTGGCGGGGCGCAGGCCGGTCCAGTATTGCGGGTTGCCGCCCTGCTCGGGCGTGCGGGTGTCGCACACGCCGGGCAAGACTTCTTCGATGCGGCGTGACAGCAAGTGGCAGCGCGCCTTGGCCACGGGGTTGTCCAGGGACAGGTCAAAACCGCCCAGTTCGATGGTGCCAGCCACGCGCAGCACATCACCCAGGCGGCTCATGGCGAGCTTTTTGCCATCGTCGATGGCAGAGACCAGGGGCGCCGCTTCGGGCCGCAGCAGCGGGAACGTGGCGCTGTAGCCTTTGCCGGGATAAATGGGCAGGTCCACACCCACGCTGCGCAGCAGCGGCGCGCTGTAGGAGCCGCAGGCCACCACGATGGCATCGCCCTTCAATATTGAGTGTTTTTGGCCTGTAGCCCCCGACTGTATTGCGCTAACAGCTACTGAATCGATAGTATTTCCGGTTTTGTTGAGGCGCAGCACGTCATGGCCATACAGAAACTGCGCGCCGCGCTCGGCGCAGCGGCGGGCCAGTTGCTGGGTGAACAGGCGCGCGTCGCCGCTTTCGTCGGTGCTGGTGTAGGTGCCGCCGGTGATGCGCTCGCCATAGGCGCTGAAGGCTGGCTCGATCTGCAGCAGCTCTGCGCGGCTGACCAGGCGGCGCTGCACGCCGAACTTGCGCATCACCTCGACTGCGTGGCCCGCCTCGTCCAGCGATTTCTGGTCGGAATAGAAGTGTGCGATGCCGCATTCGAGGCGGTGGTATTGGATGCCGGTGGCCCGCACCACGTCTTTCAGCGCCGCATGGCTGTAGGCGCCCAGGGCCACGATCTGCTGCACATTGCGCTCAAAGGCCGTGTCGTTGCATTGCGCCAGAAACTTCAGGCACCAGCGCCATTGCTCCCAGTCCAGCTGAGGGCGCAACAGCAGCGGCGCCTCCTTGTCGAACATCCACTTGAGCGCTTTCCATGGCGCTGCGCGGTTGGCCCAGGGCTCGCAGTAGCTGACGGAGATTTGCGCTGCATTGGCGAAACTGGTTTCCAGCGCGGCGTCGGGCTGGCGGTCGACCACGACCACTTCGTGTCCGCGCTCCAGCAGGTGCCAGGCGGTGCTGATGCCGATGATGCCGGCGCCGAGAACAATCGTTTTCATAGAGAGAGCGTGTTGTGCACTTTGACGTGCCCGTGAAAGCCGGGGAAAGGCCCGGCAACCAGGCGCAGGACGCGCCGCAGTATGGATACTGCAAGCGGCCTGCAACAACGTGGCCGGCCCTTTCCCCGGCTTTCCCTCCGGGTTGGCCCCGGAGGCAGGCGTTCGCCGCGTTGCAGCGCTTGCCAAGGCACGGGCCTTGGCAGCGGCACTGCGCCTTGCGATCACCAGCCTCCAGGGCCAACGCGGGTACGTCAAAGTGCACAACACGCTCTCATGCAGTGTCCGTGACATTGCCGGCAACTAAAAGCAAAATTAAACTTACTCCAAAAACATCAGCGCACCTAATAAAGCGCGCTGCACGACTTCCCCTTTTTGCGCGAGTTGAAAGACCATGAGCACCTTTGATCCCGCCGCCCTGGAATGCCTTGCCGCCATCGTGGAAGAGGGCGGTTTCGAGCGCGCCGCCCAGCGCCTGAATGTCACGCAATCGGCGGTGTCGCAGCGCCTGCGGGCGCTGGAGGCGCAGGTGGGCTCGGTGCTTATCGTGCGCAGCCGGCCGCTGCGGCCGACCTCGGCGGGGCAGTTGCTGCTCAAGCACACCAAGCAAATGCGCCTGCTGCGCGCCGACCTGGAGCGTGACCTGCAGGAGCTGGCCCCCAGCGCGCCGGGGGGCACGCGCGAGGATGAGCGCATCTCGATCGCCATCAATGCCGACAGCATCGCCACCTGGGCCATGGGTGCCCTGCACGATCTGGTGCGACAGCGTTTGCCGCTGGAAATCATCGTGGACGACCAGGATTTCACCCAGGAATGGCTGCGCTCGGGGCAGGTGCTGGGCTGCGTCACCACGCTCAAGCAGGCGCTGCGCGGCTGCAAGATGGTGCCGCTGGGGGTAATGCCCTATGTGGCGGTGGCCTCGGCTGCATTTGCGCAGCAGTATTTGCCGCAAGGGCTGACGCCGCACAACTTTCGTGAGGTGTCGTTTTTGTCGTTCAACCGCAAGGATGACATGGCCTCCGAGTTTGTGGCGCGCGCGTTCGGCCTCAAGCGGGTGGCGCTCAACCACCTTTTCGTGCCCAGCGCAGAGGGCCAGATGCGGGCCGTGGCTGCGGGCTGGGCGGTGGGGGTGGTGCCCGAGCTGCTGGCACGGGGCGCCCTGGCCGACGGCTCCATGGTGGACCTGGCCCCCGGCCGCGCCCTGTCCATCGAGCTGTACTGGCATTGCTGGAACCTGGAATCGGAGCTGCTCGACGCCCTGACAGCGGCCCTGACCGGCGCCGCCGCCCAGGCGCTTGTTGCCTGAGATCGTGAACACGTTTTCAGGCACCGGGCCCGCGCAGGGCGTTGGTGCACAGCGTTCGCAGGGCCCCAAGCCGTTCAGGATGCGATTGAAAAGTGAACGACGTGGTTGTGGTGCAACTGTTAAGTTGTTTTGGAACCGATGCGTATAAAATACGCAAATGCAAACGCCGAAACCCAAGGTCTCCTTCAAGGAACAAATGCACCTGGCGCGTGAAGACGCCATTCTGCAGTCCACTTGCCGCCTGCTGGGCGAAAAGTCTTTCGATGCGATGACGATGGACGATGTCGCCAACGCGGTGGGCATCGCCAAGGCCAGCCTTTACAAGCATTTCGCCAGCAAGGAAGACCTGTGCTGCGCCGCCATGATCCAGATTCTTGGGCGTGTGCGTGCCTACCTCGACACCTTGCCCACAGACATGCCGCCCCAGGACAAGCTGCGAGACCTGGTGCGCTGGTCGCTGGAGCGGCTGATCACCAACGAAATGCCGCTGCTGCCCAGCCGCAACTCCAGCCTGCGGGCGGTGCTCATGGCCAACAAGCACTACCTGGACGGGCTGGTGACCGTGAGTGACCAGATCGGGCAATGGATCACCGAAGCGCAGGCGCAAGGCTTTATCAACCCGGCGCTGCCGCCGCTGGTGGTGCTGTACACCCTGTTTGCCCGCGCGTGCGATCCGGTGGTGGGGTTCCTCAAGGAGGGCGGCCAGTATTCGGACGCAGAAGTCGTCGACCTGGTGGTGCGCACCTGCTTTGAAGGGCTGGCCGCGCGCTAACGGCATGCAAAAGTCGCGCTGACGGCGTACGCACACAACCCGCACCCCGCATCCCGTAATTGCGCGGTTTCCACCCAAAAAAAAAGAGCCCGGCATGCCGGGCTCTTTTGCGATGGGGGTCAGAGTCACCCGACTCACTTGGGCAGGATCACCTCGTCCACCACGTGAATTACGCCATTGCTGGTAAATACGTCGGTGGCCACGATGCTGCTGGTGCGCATGTTCTGGTCGGTGATGACCAGGCTGGAGTTCACGGTGAAACTCTGGCCCTGCACGGTGGCAATGGCGGTATTGACGGGCACCTCGGCCTTGAGCACGCGCGCCGGAACCACGTGGTAGGTCAGCACCTTGGTCAGCAGGACCGTATCGGCCAGCAGAGCGGCTTTGCTCACGCCCAGCTCGGTCAGCAGTGCGGCAAATGCTGCGTTGGTGGGCGCAAACACGGTAAACGGGCCCGTGCCCTGCAAGGTGCTCGCCAGGCCTGCGGCTACCACGGCCTCGACCAGGATGCTGAAGTCGGGCAGCGCCGAAGCGGTGGCCACAATGTCCTTGTCGGCTGGCAGCAGCACGCGGTCCACCAGGTGCACCACACCGTTGCTGGCCTGGATGTCGGTGGCGGTGATGTTGCTTACGCGGTTGCGGCCATCGGTAATCTTGAGGCCGTTATTGGATTCGATCTTGAAGAAGCCACCCGATACCGGGGTGATTGCCTTGCCCAGTGGCACGTCGGCCCGCGCCACGGTGCTGCCGAGCACGTGGTAGGTCAGCACCGCCGTCAGCAGTGGCTTGTTGGCCAGCAAGGCCTCCTTACTCACGCCGAGTTCGGTCAGCAGCGCAGCGAAGGCCGCGTTGGTGGGCGCAAACACCGTGAGCGTGCTGGTGCTCAGGGTGGCGGCCAGATCGGCGGCCACCACGGCTTCCACCAGGATGCTCAGTTCGGGGGTGTTTTTCGCCAGCTCAACGATGTTGCGCTGGGGTTCGTCATCGCCGCCCCCGCAGGCTTGCAACAAGGTGGTGCCAGCGCCCAGGGCGGCGGCCAATATAACGGTACGGCGGTTGAATGCGGTTTTCATGGTGGCTTCTCCTCGCGAATGGTCGGTCGGTGAAAAGAACGGGGCCAGCGCTTACTTGGGCATCAGCACGGTGTCGATGGCGTGGATCACGCCATTGCTGGCGGCCACGTCGGTGGCGATGACCTTGGACTGGTCCACCATCACGCCCATGTTGGTGGTCACCGTGAGGTCCTGGCCCTGAACGGTCTTGACCTTGCCGGCCTTCACATCCTTGGCCATGACCTTGCCGGACACCACGTGATAGGTCAGCACTTTGGACAGTGCCGCCTTGTCGGCCAGCAGGCCATCGAGGGTGGCCTTGGGAATCTTGGCAAACGCTTCGTCGGTGGGCGCAAATACCGTGAACGGGCCGGGGCCCTTCAAGGTATCCACCAGACCAGCGGCCTGCACCGCAGCCACCAGGGTCTTGAAGTTGCCCGCCTTCACGGCGGTGTCAACGATGTCTTGTGCCATGGCGGTGAACGTGGCGCCTGCAGTCAAGGCGATAGCAATCAGGGTCTTTTTCATGGTTCGTTCCTCTCGGATGGGTGGAGATGACACGCCAGGATGGGCGTGGGGCGAATGTATAACCAATTGGTTTCAACGTAAACCATATGGTTATTCAATAACCGAACGGTAATTTCGGGGCGAAAAAAAGCCCTGTCAGGACAGGGCTTGGTTGGTGGCGCAACCGCCTTAGCGCACGATCAGCAGGGGCACCTTGCAGTGGGCCAGCACCTGGGTGGTGACCGAGCCCATCACCAGCGTGGCGATGGCACCATGGCCATGCGAGCCCATCACCAGCAGGTCGAACTTGCCTGTGTCGGCAACCTTTGCAATGGTTTCACCCACCGGGCCGACCTTGACGCTGCGCTTGGGCTGCACGCCGTGCCGCGCCAAAAACTTGCACACCGGAGCGAGAATTTTCTCGGCTTCCTCGGCGTGGTAGGTGTCCACCATTTCCTTGCCCAGCGCGGCGCGGGCGCGGGTGGGCAGGGGCATCTGCACGGTCAGCACGGTGTATTCGTGGGTGCCGCCCAGCAACTCTTCATGGGTTGCAAGATAGGCCAGCATTTTCTTGGTGTACGCGCTGCCATCGACAGCAAGCAGGATGTTCATGGTGTGTTCTCCAGAATGAATGGATCAGGCTAATCTGCGCCCGCGGTTGTTGTTTTCACCTGTGCCAGGTTTTCTCGTGCGCTCGGAAAGGGTGTCAGCCTGCGCCCATCATACGGAAATGCAGCACTGCGCCTGGAACAAATCCTGTTCTCCCTTGCGTGCATATCCCAGTGGATTGGCCACTACGCGGCACTGCCAGGGCGCACCATGCTCGTCGGTGCCGCCCACCGTGTAGTCGCTGGGTGCGTGCAGGTGCCCGTGCAGCCACAGTTGCGCCAGGGGCAACAACTCGTCCAGGGCATTGCAAAAGCCGGCCGTGCCGGGCACCAGCCCATAGCGTGGATCGGCACTGCGCAAGCTGGGTGCAAAGTGGGTCACTGCCACCGTGGGCCCGGGGTGCGGACGGGCGAGCGCGTCACGCAACCATTGCTGGCACAGCAGCGCCTGCGTGCGCACCTGCTCTGCCAGAAAGGGCTCGCCATTGCGTGTTGCGCCGGTTTTGCGCAGGTAAAAGTTGGCGGCGCGAAACGCCTTGTCGCGCAGCTTCAGGCTACGCGTGAGATCGGTGCAGTTTTCGTGGTCTGCCAGGGCATCGAAGTCGCTCCAGAGCGTGGTGCCAACAAAACGCACGCCGTCCAGCACCAGCGTTTCGCGCTCCAGCCACGCAATGCCGAGCTGGTCGCAGACCGTGCGCAACCGGTGATGTGCGGCGTCGAAATCCTGTGCGTCGTATTCATGGTTCCCGGGCACCAACAGCACCGGCACAGGCCAGCCAGCAAATTGCGGCAAGGGGGAAAAGCGCTCCAGGCCGAATGACGTGTCGGCGAGCAGCCCGCCCTCCTGGTAAGAGCCGATGTCGCCCGCCAGCACCAGCACATCGGCCGCGGGGGCGGGCTCGGGCGTGAACTGGGGATGCGCCTCCAGGTGCAGGTCGGACAGCAGCTGTATCTTCATGGCAGGGTCAGTCTACGGCGGCGTGGCCCGCCTGTTGGGGAAAGGTGCGCCGTGCGGCGCGTGCCAGCGCCAGCAGCAACCAGTTGATGGCCGCCTGCTGGGGGCCGCGCCGACGCCACAGGGCATCCACATGCACCGCCGGCACATCCAGGGGCAAGGGGCGCAGCACCAGGGCGTCGGCGATGCCGGTAACGGGCACGAAGTGCCGCGGCAGCACGGTGAGCAAGTCAGAGCTGGCCACCACCCGCCCCGCAGTGAAAAACTGGTTGACGGTGAGCACCACACGCCGCACGCGCCCCAGCGATGCAAGGGCCTCGTCGATGAAGCCAAACGGGCGCCCGGAAAAGCTCACCAGCATGTGGCGGGACGCGCAAAACTGGTCCAGCGTCAGCGGCGAGTTGGCCAGCGGATGGCCCTGGCGCATCACGCACACATATTCGCCGTCGTAGATGCGCCTGCTGTCAAAGGCGATCACGCTCCCCGACTGGGCCCGCGCCGTCAGGTCGGCCAGCACGGCAGGAAAGTAGCCCACGGCCATGTCGGCGGATTCTTCCTCAAGCAGACGGCGGGGATCGCGGGTGGTGAGTGGAACCACCCGCACGGAAATGCCGGGGGCCTTGCGCTCCATCATCTCCACCAGCCCGGGCACCAGCGTGGCCGCGGTGGCGTCAGACATGGCCAGCACAAAAGTGGATGTGGCAGTGGTGGGCTCAAACAGGCCGGGCGCCAGCGACTCCTGCAATTGCGCCAAGGCTTCGCGTACCGGGGGCCACAGTGCCAAGGCCCGTTGGGTGGGCTCCACGCCGTGACCGCTGCGCACCACCAGGTCGTCACCCAGCACTTCGCGCAGTCGCCGCAGCGCGTTGCTCACTGCTGGCTGCGTGAGTGACAGCTTGTGCGCAGCCCGCGTCAGGCTGCGCTCTGCCATCACCTCGTCAAAGACGCGCAACAGGTTCAGGTCAAGGGAGCGGAAATTAACAGGAACCATGCCATCAAAGTATCACCCACATGAATGATCTCAATTCACAATATAAACTTGAATGTATTCAGGGTAAACCCTAATATCACCCCATCGCCCGGCAATCTCGCCAAAAGCGTTTGGAAAGGGACCTCAAATATGACCAGTTTTGCACACGTGGATTACCCCACACAGCACCCCGGCGTGGTCCGGGCCGAAAACGCCATCGCGGCACTGAAGAATTTTGCCGCAGGCTTTGACGGCGCACGCGGTGCAGCCTCGCTGATGCTGGCGGCGGTGGTTGCCGCGTTGGTGGTGGTTGCCAACCAGGTGATCGACACTTGGGGCGATGGCCACTTGATGGCCGCCTGGATGTTGTTGTGGGCGGTGGCGTTTATGGCCATTGCGCTGTTTGCAACGCCCGCTCGCCGCGCATCGGTGGTGCTACGCAACGGCTACAAGGCTTGGGTGGAAAGCCGTCGCCAGGCTGCCGAAGACCAGCGCACCTGGAATGCCGCCCTGCAGGACGCCCGCATGATGGCTGACCTGAGCCGCGCAATGACTTCCTCTGCCACGCAGGATATCGGCAACAAATACTACTGAGCACTGCACAGACCGTGTGCCGGGCGTAGCCTGGCAGCACAGCAACGAAAGCCGTGGTCACAGCCCACGGCTTTTTTTCGTCCACGCCAGCAAGAGTGCAGGCGCCATGAAAAAAGCCGCTTCGCTCCACTGAGGGGCGGGCGGCTTGGCGCAGTGCACGAACCCTGTGAGGGTTCGTGCACTCGATCACACGGCAGCCAGGCGCTTTTCGATGGCAGCCCGTGTTTCCAGCAGCTCCTTGGGCAGGTGGTAGGCCAGTTGCTCAAAGTGCGCATCGTGCAATTTGAGTTCTTCCACCCAGGCAGCCTTGTCGATGTGGGTCACGGTCTGGAACTGCTGGGTGTTGAAGTCCAAACCCGTCCAGTTGATTTCTGCATACTGCGGAGCAATGCCGAACATCGTGTCCTGGCCTTTCGCCTGGCCTTCGATGCGGTCGATCATCCACTTGAGAACGCGCATGTTCTCGCCGTAGCCGGGCCACACGAACTTGCCTGCCTCGTCTTTGCGGAACCAGTTCACGCAGAAGATCTTGGGCAGGGAGTGGCCGGATTCCTCCAGCTTGTGCTCCATGTCCAGCCAGTGCTGGAAGTAGTCGCTCATGTTGTAGCCGCAGAACGGCAGCATGGCGAACGGGTCGCGGCGCACCACGCCCTGCGCACCAAAGGCGGCGGCGGTGGTCTCGGAGCCCATGGTCGCGGCCATGTACACGCCTTCCATCCAGGTGCGGGCTTCGGTGACCAGTGGCACGGTGGTCGAGCGGCGACCGCCGAAGATGAAGGCATCGATGGCCACGCCATTGGCATCATCCCACTGGGGGTCGAGCGCCGGGTTGTTGGTGGCGGCCACGGTGAAGCGCGAATTGGGGTGCGCGGCCTTGGCGCCGGTCTCCTTGGCAATGGCGGGCGTCCAGTCTTTGCCCTGCCAGTCGATCAGGTGGGCGGGAATGCCGCCGCCGTCTTTTTCCATGCCTTCCCACCACACGTCGCCGTCGTCGGTGAGTGCCACGTTGGTGAAAATCACGTCCTGGTTCAGCGACAACATGCAGTTGGGGTTGGTGTGCATGTTGGTGCCGGGGGCCACGCCGAAATAGCCGGCTTCGGGGTTGATGGCGTACATCTTGCCGTCGGCATGGGGCTTGATCCAGGCGATGTCGTCACCGATGGTGGTGACCTTCCAGCCCGCAAAACCGGCCTCGGGCGGCACCAGCATGGAGAAGTTGGTCTTGCCGCAGGCGCTGGGGAAGGCAGCAGCCACGTGGTACTTCTTGCCCTCGGGGTTGGTCACGCCCAGGATGAGCATGTGCTCGGCCAGCCAGCCTTGGTCGCGGCCCATGGTGGAGGCAATGCGCAGTGCCAGGCACTTTTTGCCCAGCAGGGCGTTGCCGCCGTAGCCCGAGCCGTAGGACCAGATTTCGCGCGTTTCGGGGTAGTGCACGATGTACTTGACCTTGGGGTTGCAGGGCCAGCTGGTGGTGTCCTTCTCGCCGGCCTGCAGCGGTGCGCCCACGGTGTGCATGCAGGGCACAAACTCGCCGTCCACACCCAGCACGTCGTACACGGCCTTGCCCATGCGGGTCATCAGCTTCTGGTTCACGGCCACGTAGGCGCTGTCGGTCAGCTCCACGCCGATGTGGGCAATGTGGCTGCCCAGCGGTCCCATGCTGAAAGGCACCACATACATGGTGCGGCCCTTCATGCAGCCGTCAAACAGCGGCTGCAGCGTGGCGCGCATGGCAGCAGGCTCCATCCAGTTGTTGGTCGGGCCGGCGTCTTCCTTTTTGGCCGAGCAGATGTAGGTGCGGTCTTCCACGCGGGCCACGTCCGACGGATCGGAGCAGGCCAGAAAGCTGCCGGGGCGCTTGGCGGGGTTGAGCTTCTTGAACGTGCCTGCATCCACCAACTGCTGGCACAAGCGGTCGTATTCTTCCTGGGAGCCATCGCACCAGTAGATGCTGTCGGGCTTGCACAGGGCGGCCATGTCGGACACCCAGGCGAGCAGGCGGGCGTTCTTGACGTAAGCGGGGGCTTGGAGATTCAGGCCCTGCATCGTGGGTGAGTTCATTGGGGAGCTTCCTAAGTTGAAAAACAGTTTTTTCAAAGGAAGCTAACCTGCATGGTTGCGACAGGGCCGGGCGCAAATGTGGGTGCTGAGCGCTGCCTTTGAAAAAACGGCTTACGTGCTCAGTCGGCGGGCGGTTGCAAGGCATAGCCCCACGGGTGGAGGCTATTCCACGGATTCCGCGGGTCGGCTGGGATGTCGATTTTATGAATCTGACGCCCGTTTGTCTGTCAGTCAGGGGTTAAAACCATGCAAAAAACGCATGAGGTTATGCTTCTTTGGTGGCTTGGCTGGGCCAAATTCAGGACTGCGACGCTTGCCAGCGCTCAAAACCTGCCTTGCGCAGGGCGCAGGCCGGGCAGGTCCCGCAGCCATAGCCCCACGCGTGGCGCGTATCGCGCGCACCGTGGTAACAGGTGTGGGAGTGCTCCAGAACAATGTCCACCAGCGCCTGGCCACCCAGGGTGCGCGCCAATTGCCAGGTGTCGGCCTTGTCCAGCCACATCAGCGGCGTCTCGAAGGTGAAGCGCTGGCCCATGCCCAGTGACACTGCCACCTGCAGCGCCTTCAGGGTGTCGTCGCGGCAATCGGGGTAACCCGAAAAATCGGTTTCGCACATGCCGCCCACCAGCGTGTGCAATCCACGCCGGTAGCCCACTGCCGCTGCCAGCTGAAAAAACAGCAGGTTGCGTCCGGGCACAAAAGTGTTGGGCAGGCCGGCAGCGTCCATCACGATTTGCGTGTCGCGCGTGAGCGCCGTGTCACTGATCTGCCCCAGCACGGCCAGGTCAATCATGTGGTCCTCGCCAAGGCGCTCTTGCCACTGCGGAAAACCTGCGCGCAGGGCGGCCAGCACTTCCTGGCGCGCCTGCAGCTCCACCATGTGGCGCTGGCCATAGTCGAAGCCGATGGTTTCGACGTGGGCAAAATGCTGCAAAGCCCAAGCCAGACAGGTGGTGGAGTCTTGGCCACCGGAGAAAAGTACGAGGGCGTGTCCGGATCGCATGGGCGGCTTCTTTCGAAAATGGGGCGTAAAAAAACCCCGCGCTGCGGGGTTGATGGGCGAGGGCGGCGTGCGCCTCAGGCCATGTTCACGGCAATGAAGGCCAGCAGGAAAATCATGATGGCACCCACGACAGGCAGCACCACGGGAATCAGCGGGACAACGTTTTCCACGGCGTCGGCGGTGTGCGCTGCAGGCGTGTGCGAGGTGTTGTGGTCAGACATGGCAATGACTCCAATGGCGAAGAATTGGCGCAATTCTAGCTGTAGCGGCACAGATGCGTGCCACCAGGGCCATCACATCAGCGCTGCTTGCATCCCTGCGCAGCGCAAGGCCTCCAGCACCTGGGCCACATGGGGCTGCCCGCGGGTCTGCAGCACCAGCGCAATTTCTACATTTTGCGCAGCCAGCAGGGTGAAGGCGCGCTGGTGGTGCACCTCTTCGATGTTGGCGCCTGCGTCTGCCACGGTGGCCGTGATGCGCGCCAGCACGCCCGGAACGTCGCGCGCACTCACGCGGATGCGCGCCAGCCGCCCCGAGCGCACCATGCCGCGCTCGATGATGGCCGCCAGCAGCAGCGGGTCGATGTTGCCGCCGCACAGCACCAGCCCCACCCGCTTGCCCTGAAAGCGCCCGGGGTAGCGCAAAAGCGCCGCAAGCCCCGCAGCGCCCGCGCCCTCCACCAGCGTTTTCTCAATCTCCAGCAGCATCAGCACCGCCTGCTCGATGTCGCCCTCGTCCACCAGCACCAGATCGTCCACCAGCCGCTTCACCACCTCTTGTGTGATCTTGCCCGGCGAACCCACGGCAATGCCCTCGGCAATGGTCGACGTGCCCTGCGGGTGGTGCGTGCCCTGTACGGCATTCACCATGGCCGGGAAGCGCGAAGTCTGCACGCCAATGACCTCGATGTCGGGCCGCAGCGCCTTGGCCGCAGTGGCCACGCCCGCAATCAGCCCACCGCCGCCCACCGCAATCACCAGCGTGTCCAGGTCGGGCACGGCGCGCAGCATCTCCAGCCCCAGCGTGCCCTGGCCGGCGGCCACCGCTTCATCATCGTAGGGATGGACGAACACCAGCCCTTCGGAATCGGCAAGACGGTAGGCGTGCGCGCGCGCCTCCTCCAGCGTGTCGCCATGCAACACCACCTCGGCGCCAAAGCCGCGCGTGCGCTCCACCTTCACGCCCGGCGTAAAGCGCGGCATCACGATCACCGCCCGCAGCCCCAGCCGCTGTGCGTGGTAGGCCACGCCCTGCGCATGGTTGCCGGCGCTCATGGCCACCACGCCCCGGGCGCATTCGGCTGGCGTCAGCAGCGTGAGCTTGTTGCAGGCCCCGCGCTCCTTGAAAGAAGCGGTGAACTGCAGGTTTTCGAACTTGAGGAACACCTGAGCGCCCACGATTTGCGAGAGCGTTTTGGATTCCACGCAAGGAGTGTCCAGCACCTGGCCTTGCAGGCGGGATGCGGCAGCCTGAATGTCTTGAAGGGTGATCATGCCCGGCATTGTGGCAACAAAGCACGCGCGGTGAGACACCCCTTGTCCTGGCCGGCCCAGCTGGATTCATTCACCGACTGGAATTGAGGGCGGTGTAAAGTAACAACACGTATCTTGACGCCGTTGCAGCGGCAATGGGTTTGGCCAGGATATCTCGCACACCAGGATCTTCCACGCCATGCACCCAGATCGACAGCGCAAAATTCGTGAGCTGTTCAACGAATACATCGAGATGTACGCCGCTCGGGATGAGCGCCTGACCGAGCGTTTCAGCCAGAACTTCACCGGCTACCCTGGCAGCGGGAGCCAGCTGATCCACGACCGCGAGGAATGGATCCGCATCACCCGGCAAGACTTTGCCCAGGTGCCCGGCCGCATCCGCATCGAGATGCTCGACATCGCGCTGCAGGACCTGGCCGACAGCGTGGTGGTCGCCACCGCCTTCTTTCACATCCACCTGCCCAGCGGCGGCGATTATTTTTCGACCAAGGTGGTGCGGCTCACGCTGGTCTTTCGCCGCGAGGGCGACGACTGGATGATCGTGCACTGCAGCTATTCCGTTCCCTACCACAGCACGCAGGACGGCGAGGTCTTCCCGCTCCACAGCCTGCAGGAGCAAAACAGCGCCCTGCAGGCCCTGGTGGCCGAACGCACCCAGGCGCTGCACGACAGCCAGGCCCTGTACCGCCTGCTCACCGAAGATGCGCAGGATGGGCTGTGGCGCACCGACGCCCGGCTCATCGTCACCTACATCAGCCCGGCGGACGAACGCCTGCGCGGCTTTCGGGCCGACGAGGTGGTGGGGCGCCATGTGTTTGAGATGTTCACCGAAGAAGGCGTCGCCGTGGTGAAAGCCATGATCCAGCGCCGCGCACAGGAAGAGGCATCCGGCACGCCTGTCGGGTTTCTGAACTTTCAGGTGCAGCACCGCTGCAAGGATGGCCGCCTGATCTGGGGCGAGGTCATGTCCAAGACCGATCGCAATGCTCAGGGCGAAATCATCGGCTACCACGGCATCACGCGCGAGATCACCGAGCGCAAGCGCCTGGAAGAGCAGGTGCGTCAGCTCGCCTTCCACGACCCGCTCACCCACCTGGCCAACCGCCGCCTGATGCTGGAGCACCTGGACCAGGCCATGTCGGCCAGCAAGCGCAGCCACCACCATGGGGCGCTGCTGTTTCTCGACCTCGACAACTTCAAGTCCCTCAACGACACCCACGGCCACAGCGTGGGCGACCTGCTGCTGATCGAAGTGGCCGAGCGTCTGAAGGCCTGCGTGCGTGAAGCCGACACCGTGGCGCGCTTTGGCGGTGACGAATTCGTGGTGCTGCTGTGCGAACTGGACACGCAACCGGCCGAAGCCAGCGAACAAGCCATCGCTGTCGCCGAAAAAATCCGCATCCGCCTGTCCGATCTTTATGTGCTGCAAGCCGCGCCATCCGGCCCCGCGACCGGGACCATCGAGCACCAATGCACCGCCAGCATCGGCGTGGCGATATTCCGGGGGCGCGACGAGAGCCAAAGCAGCGTGATCAACAGGGCCGATGCGGCGATGTACCAGGCCAAAGAGGATGGGCGCAACCGGATCCGGTTGGCCCCATGTCCCGTCGAGGCGGGCTGATCCGCACCCACAGGTCCCCTCGCCCCCGGTGAGTGCGTGCGCCTGCGTGGCGGCGACGTCGATCGCCTGCGTGCCGATGAACCCCCGCCACCCGGCCCATGAACGCGTTGCCCAGCGGCGCCGCGACAAAGCCATCTGCCACTGCCGCCAGCGCATGGCGGTGCAGCGGGCCGGCTTGGGCGAGCGGCTCTGGCGGTGGTGCCAGCACACACGCAGAGGCAACCAAAAGCCCGCCGCGTATCGGGCGCAGATGGCTTACGCCCTGATCACCGTGTGCTGGTGTCGGGGCTTTTTTTACTTCTGCTGACAGCCGCATTTGTGCTGAATCAAACTACCTATAGTGTTTGATGGGTATCGTGGACACCATATGTAGTGTTTTAACCCCTTGCCAGATTGTGAGAACCCATGGCGTCCACCCTTGTCACCTTGCCCCGCGAAGTCGTTTTGCGCAGCGGGCAGCGCGTTCCTTTTGATGCGGAGCGCATCCGCGCCGCGCCGGCCAGTGCCGGGCAGGCGGCGGGCGAATATGGCGCCGAAGAAGCGGCGCTGCTCACCGCGCAGGTGACCAAGGTGCTGATCCACCGCTTTCATGGCGAGGCGCCCACGGTGGAACAGATCCAGGACGTGGCCGAGCAGACGCTGATCGCCGCGAACCACCTGGCCACCGCGCGCGCCTACATCGTCTACCGCGAGCAGCACGCCCAGCTCCGCGCTGACAAGCAGACGCTGGTGGATGTGGAAAGCTCCATCAACGAATACCTCACGCGCGCCGACTGGCGCGTGAACGCCAACGCCAACCAGGGCTATTCGCTCGGCGGGCTGATCCTCAACGTGTCGGGCAAGGTCACTGCCAACTACTGGCTCTCGCATGTCTACACGCCCGAGATCGGCGAGGCGCACCGCAATGGCGACATCCACATCCATGACCTCGACATGCTCAGCGGCTACTGCGCGGGCTGGTCGCTGCGCACGCTGCTGCACGAGGGGCTCAACGGCGTGCCCGGCAAGGTGGAGGCGGGGCCACCGAAGCACATGAGTTCGGCCGTGGGGCAGATCGTCAACTTTCTGGGCACGCTGCAAAACGAGTGGGCGGGCGCGCAGGCGTTCTCGTCGTTCGACACCTACATGGCGCCCTATGTGCGCAAGGACGGAATGGACTACGCCGCCGTGCGCCAGTGCATCCAGGAGCTGGTCTACAACCTCAACGTACCCTCGCGCTGGGGCACGCAAACACCGTTCACCAACCTCACCTTCGACTGGACCTGCCCCGAAGACCTGCGCGAGCAGGTGCCCGTGATCGCAGGCCACGAAATGCCGTTTGCCTATGGCGATCTGCAGACCGAGATGGACCTCATCAACCGCGCCTACATCGACGTGATGACCACGGGCGACGCCAAGGGCCGCGTGTTCACCTTTCCCATCCCCACCTACAACATCACCAAGGACTTCCCGTGGGAGAGCGAGAACGCGCAGCTGCTGTTTGACATGACGGCCAAGTACGGCCTGCCGTATTTCCAGAACTTCATCAACTCCGAGCTGGAGCCGAACATGGTGCGCTCCATGTGCTGCCGCCTGCAGCTCGATTTGCGCGAGTTGCTCAAGCGCGGCAACGGCCTTTTTGGCAGCGCCGAGCAGACCGGCAGCCTGGGTGTGGTGACCATCAACTGCGCGCGCCTGGGCTACCAGCATGCGGGCGATGAAGCCGGCCTGTTCGCCGCGCTGGACCGCCTGATGGAACTGGGCAAGCAGAGCCTGGAGACCAAGCGCAAGCTCATCCAGCGGCTCATGGACCAGGGCCTGTTCCCCTACACCAAGAGGTATCTGGGCACCCTGCGCAACCACTTCAGCACACTGGGCGTGAACGGCATCAACGAGATGGTGCGCAACTTCACCCACGATGCGCACAACATCACCAGCGACTGGGGTCATGCGTTTGCCGTGCGCTTGCTCGACCATGTGCGCGAGCGCATGACGGCTTTTCAGGAAGAAACCGGCCACCTCTACAACCTCGAAGCCACGCCCGCCGAAGGCACCACCTACCGCTTCGCCAAAGAGGACAAAAAGCGCTGGCCCGCCATCCTGCAGGCCGGCACGGCAAGCCAGCCGTACTACACCAACTCGTCCCAACTGCCCGTGGGTTTTACCGACGACCCGTTCGAGGCCCTGATGCGCCAGGAGGCGCTGCAATCCAAATACACCGGCGGCACCGTGCTGCACCTGTACATGGGCGAGCGCCTGTCCAGCGGCGCGGCTTGCCGCGATCTGGTCAGGCGCGCACTCACGCGCTTTCGCCTGCCGTACATCACCGTCACGCCCACGTTCTCGATCTGCCCCACGCACGGCTACCTGGCGGGCGAACACCCCTTCTGCCCGCGCTGCGACGAAGAGCGGCTGGCCGCCAAGCGGGCTGCACTGGCTGCGTGAGGGCGCAGGCTCTGGCGCGGCCAGTGCAGGCTCGATTTTAGAAGAAAAAGGCCTGTAGCCCTTATGTAATAAGCGCTAACAGCTATTTAAGTAGGAGCATTCAAGACTCCCAACCCGTTGTATGCGTTCCCGCCGGACAGCGCCGTAATTTTGCAGCGTGTCCATTTTTCGACCCCAGGAGATACCACCATGAGCCATCTTTCGATCACCGAGCAAGCCGCCATTGACAACGTTCAACTCACCGACGCCGAGCGCCAGCCCTGCGAGGTCTGGACCCGCGTGATGGGCTACCACCGCCCCGTTTCCAGCTTCAACGTGGGCAAGCAGGGCGAGCACCACGAGCGCCAGTTTTTTGCCGAGAAGTGAACAACCCCCTGAGCGGCTGCGCCGCTTCCCCCTTCTCTCGCAAAGCTCTGCTTTGGGGGAAGGGGGACGCCACATGCGCAGCGGGGCGGCCCTTGCGCGGTGGCCGCTGGCCGGTGCCGCGCCAGAGCATACGTCTTCAACCATGAATACCGTGAGCGAAACCCTGTTGTCTGCCAACCCTATGCGCATCGGCGGCATCACGCCGCTCACCACCATCGACTTCCCCGGCCGCCTTGCGGCCGTCGTCTACTGCCAGGGCTGCCCCTGGCGCTGCAGCTATTGCCACAACCCCGAACTGCTGGATGCCACGGCGCCCGCCGCCGTGCCGTGGTCGCAGGTGCTGGCGTTTTTGCAAAGCCGCCGGGGCTTGCTCGATGGCGTGGTGTTCTCGGGCGGCGAGCCTACGCTGCAGGCCGCATTGCCCGCCGCGCTGGCCGAGGTCCGTGCCATGGGCTTTGCCACCGGCCTGCACACGGGTGGCATGTACCCCGAGCGCCTCGCGGACGTGCTGCCGCTGCTCGACTGGGTGGGGCTGGACATCAAAGGCCCGCTGCAAGCCTACGACAGCATCACCGGCGTTCCAGGCAGCGGAAAGCGTGCGTGGGAGTCGCTGCAACTCGTGGTGCCAAGCGGGGTGCCATACGAATGCCGGACCACCTGGAACCCTGCGCTGTTTGATCTGGATGCACTCCAGGACTTGGGCGAAACGCTGGTCGATAGCGGGGTCACGCATTGGGCGCTGCAGCAATGCCGTGCCCCGGGCCTCGCCGCGTCCGAAGGGCTGCCGCCTGTGGTGGAGACCCTTGGCGAGCGGTTTGCGTCGTTCAGTGTGCGACGGGGGTGAAGGCGACGGCCTTGGTGTCCCTAATTCAGGGCGCGATGGGGCTACCCTGTTCTGCCCTGCCGCCACTGCCGGTGTTTTCAGCGTTACCAGCACTACCCGCTACAACCGGATTTTCTGAGTGTCGCGGGCTCAGCTTTGCTGGCACACCCGCAGCACCTCGGCACCATACGCCTCCAGCTTCTTCGCCCCCATGCCGCTGATGCCCTGCAGGTCTTCCAGCGTGCCTGGGTTGCGCTCGGCAATGGCAGCCAGCGTTGCGTCGTGAAAGATCACATACGCGGGCAGGTTGTGCTCGCGCGCCACCTCGGCGCGCCAGGCCTTGAGGTTGATGAAGCGCACCTGTGCGTCCGGCCCCAGGTTGGCGGCAGCGGCTGGTGGTGCGCTGCTTTTGCGGGTGCGTTTGGCAGGGGCGGATGACACCGATTCGCGCAGCTGCACCGGCACCTCGCCCTTGAGCACGGCGCGCGAGCCTTCGGTGAGGCACAGCGTGTCAAAGCTGTGGCCGCTGTCCAGCATCACCTTCTGCAGGCCCAGGGCACCCGTGGCGATCAGCTGGCGCAGCACGCCGCGCAGTTGGGGTTCGGTCAGGTCGGCGCCAATGCCGAAGGTGGAGATTTTTTCGTGCCCGAACTGCGCCACCTTCTCGGTCTTTTTGCCACGCAGGATGTCCATGATGTGCCCGGTGCCAAAGCTGATGCCGCTGGCCTGGTTCACGCGGTAGATGGTGGACAGCAGCTTGCGCGCGGCATCCGTGGCGTCCCACACCGCCGGTGGGTTCAGGCAGTTGTCGCAGTTGCCGCAGGGCGTGGATTTTTCGCCAAAGTAGGCCAGCAGCCGCACGCGTCGGCAATCGGTGGCCTCGGCCAGCGCCAGCAGTGCATCGAGCTTGCCGCGCAGCGCCTGCTTGAACTCTTCACCCGCGGGGCTCTCGTCGATCATGCGGCGCTGGTTCACCACGTCGTTCAGGCCATAGGCCATCCAGGCATCGGCGTTCAGTCCGTCGCGGCCCGCACGGCCGGTTTCCTGGTAGTAGCCCTCGATGTTCTTGGGCATGTCCACATGGGCCACAAAACGCACGTCGGGCTTGTCGATGCCCATGCCAAACGCAATGGTGGCCACCATCACGATGCCTTCTTCGCGCAGGAAGCGGTCCTGGTTCTTCTGGCGCACCTTGGTGTCCAGGCCTGCGTGGTAGGGCAGGGCCGTGATGCCCGCGTCGCACAGCGTGGCGGCCAGTTCTTCCACGCGCTTCCTGGACTGGCAATACACCACGCCCGCCTCGCCCGGGTGCTCGCGCTCGATGAAGCGCAGCAACTGCGTGGTGACGTCCTTTTTCTCCTCAATGCGGTAGCGGATGTTGGGCCGGTCAAAGCTGCTGATGAACAGCCGTGCGTCTTCGAGCTGCAGCCGCTCGATGATGTCGGCGCGCGTGAGGTCGTCGGCCGTGGCCGTGAGGGCGATGCGCGGCACGCCCGCATAGCGCTCGTGCAGCACCGTGAGCGCGCGGTACTCGGGGCGAAAGTCGTGGCCCCACTGGCTCACGCAATGCGCCTCGTCAATGGCAAAAAGCGAGAGGTGCCCGCCCTGGTACAGACTGTCGAGCAGGCCCAGGAAACGCGGCGTGTTCAGCCGCTCGGGCGCGGCATACAGCAGCGTGATGTCGCCCGTCTGCAGGCGCAGCTCCACGTCCTGCGCCTCGTCAAAACTCAGGGTGGAGTTCAAAAACGCCGCGTCCACTCCCGCCTCGTGCAGCGCGCCCACCTGGTCGTGCATCAGTGCGATCAAGGGCGAGATCACGATGGTCACCCCGCGCCCCTGCTGCTGGCGCACGATGGCGGGCACCTGGTAGCACAGGCTTTTGCCGCCGCCCGTGGGCATGAGCACCAGCGCATCGCCACCGCCAATCACATGTTCGACGATGTCCTGCTGGGGGCCACGAAACTGCTCGTAGCCAAAGACGTCGTGCAGGACGGTGTGGGCAGGGGACAAGGCGGAGGACAGGCGAGAAGACAAACGATTACTCTGAAATTGATAGCTGTTAGCGCTTATCTATAAAGCGCTAGAGGCCAATTTGACCAATATTTTCGCGGCAGACTTGCTCGCTGGCGAAGGGGCTTATTGTGCGCCGGGCGCCGCGTTACCCGCTGAGGGCCTCGCGCCGTGCGCACTCCGCAGGTTTGGGCCCCATGCCCTTGTAACGCTGGCTCCATGGCGCCCTGGTCGGGACAAAAAAAAGACCGGCTCCGCAGAGCCGGTCATTCGCAGGAAGGTGTGGGGATCAGTACCGACCGCCGCCGTAGCCGCCCGTACCGTAGCCAACATCTGAGCGCTTGCCCGCGGTGTAGCCAGCGGCGCTGTAGCCACCTGAGCCGCCACCTTCTTCGCGGGGTCGGGCCAGGTTCACCACAATCGAACGGCCGTCGACAGACATGCCGTGCAGCGCGCTGATGGCGGCCTGGGCGACTTCGGCAGAGGCCATTTCCACAAAGCCGAAGCCCTTGGAGCGGCCGGTTTCACGGTCCATCATGACCTTGGCCGAAGAGACGCCGCCAAACTCGGCAAAGTTGCTTTGCAGGCTGGAGTCGGTCACCGAGTAGGGCAGGTTGCCCACGTAGATTTTGGTACTCATGGAAGAGCCTTTCTGAATAGTGGTGTGCAACGAATGGCGCACCGTTGGGGTACGGGCGTGCAGATCGGGAGTCCGCAGCAAGGAGGAAGGGTGAACTGGATCTGGGGTGGGCAGATCACCCATCAGCACATGGGTGGGTGCTGCATGCACGTTTGCAGCCAGCCCTGGGTGACTGCAAAGAGCCGGGCGGCTTCGCGCGAGGCAAAGGCTTTGTCAAAACGGAACACACGGCAATAGCTGCCGTTGCCCTGGGAACGATGGACCGAGAAGGAGGCGCGGAAGCGGCCGCAGTCGGTCGGGTGTGTCGCGGGCGAAACGACGTACTTGCCCATGGAAATGGCGGTCTGTGAAATCGGGTGCAATCAAGGTCGCAGGCTTGTAAAGCGGCCTGCGCGAGCATCGAGGGACGCGGTGGGCTGCAGCTCTACAGACCCACTGGGCGACAAAGGTCGCAAATGGCGGCCTGCGTGGGGCGGCTTGCCGCCTATAAGCAGGCGTTGCGGTGACGACCCTGTCGGGAGACGTGACTGCAACAAAATCAATTATATTGCAATTCGTATGTGAAATTTACTTAATATTCTTAGTGGTTTTAAAAGAACGCCACGCCCGGGTGTGCCGTGACGTGCGCCCTGTTGCCGCGGCGGCAGCGATGTTGGGCGTCGCCGCCATGCGCGCCAGTCGACGCGCACCCTCATCGCCACATGTCCTCAGGCGGCGCCGGATGGCCCGGCTTCCTACAATAGCGGGCTATGCAAGCCCTTCAATACACCCGCGCCGCCCAACTGCCCGCCATCCTTGCCCAACGCATCGTCATCCTCGACGGCGCCATGGGCACCATGATCCAGCGCTTCAAGCTGGGCGAGGCGCAGTACCGGGGCGAGGGCTACACGGGGCCTGACGGCGCGGGCGACCGCTTCAAGGACTTTCCGCGCGACGTGAAGGGCAACAACGAGCTGCTCAGCATCACCCGGCCCGACGTGATCCGCGACATCCACGAGCGCTATTTGGCCGCTGGCGCCGACCTGATCGAGACCAACACCTTTGGCGCCACCACCGTGGCGCAAGAGGACTACAAGATGGCGCATCTCGCGCGCGAGATGAACCTGCGCTCGGCCCAGCTGGCGCGCGCCGCCTGCGACAAATACAGCACGCCCGACAAACCACGCTTTGTCGCCGGCGCCCTGGGCCCCACGCCCAAGACGGCCAGCATCAGCCCCGACGTGAACGACCCTGGCGCGCGCAATGTCGATTTCGAGCAACTGCGCGCGGCCTATTACGAGCAGGTCGAGGCGCTGGTGGAGGGTGGCGCCGACGTGTTGCTGGTCGAGACGATTTTCGACACGCTCAACGCCAAGGCGGCGCTGTTTGCGATTGATGAGTTCTTTGAAAAGAGCGGCGAGCGCCTGCCGCTCATCATCAGTGGCACCGTCACCGACGCCTCGGGCCGCATCCTGTCGGGCCAGACCGTCACCGCCTTCTGGCACAGCGTGCGCCATGCGCGCCCGCTGGCCATTGGGCTGAACTGCGCCCTGGGTGCCACGCTGATGCGCCCCTACATCCAGGAGCTCAACCGGGTGGCCGAGGACACATTCATCAGCTGCTACCCCAACGCCGGCTTGCCCAACCCGATGAGCGACACGGGCTTTGACGAAACGCCGGAGATCACCAGCCGCCTGGTGCACGAGTTCGCCGCCGAAGGGCTGGTGAACATTCTGGGCGGCTGCTGCGGCACCACGCCGGACCACATTGGCGCCATTGCCAAGGCCGTGGCGCCGGTGAAGACGCGGCAACTTTTCTACCGCGAGCCCACCGCATTGGCCTGAACCGGCCCGAAGCGGGCGTTAGCCCGCAGCCCACCACCTGCCGCGCTGGCGCGGCGAATCGACGCACATGATCAAGCACCTGCAGCTCAAGAACCTCAAGGCCTGGCGCGACAGTGGCAGCGTGCGGCTGGCGCCGGTCACCATGCTGCTGGGCAGCAATTCGTCGGGCAAATCCACCTTGCTGCAAAGCCTGCTGCTGCTCAAGCAGACCGCGGCGGCGCCTGATCGCACGGTGCACCTGAACCTCGGTGGCGACGAGGCCAACGACCTGGTCAGCCTGGGCGATTTTGACGCCGTGCTGGCGCATGGCACCGTGGCGCCGCGCCAGTTCGAGATCGTGCTGGAGTTCGAGCGCCCCGAGGGCGAACGCGTGCGCCAGGGCCGCTTTGCCTGCAGCTATGGTCAGACGGCCAGCGGCGCCGTGGTGGTGCAGGCGCTGTCGCTGTCCACCGTGGCGCGGGAGTTTCGGGCTGTGCGCCGGGAGCGCGGGGCCTATGCGGTGTGGGTGGATGGCGAACCCCGGCCACGCGGCAAGGGGCCGCACCTGGCACCCGAGCGCTCGATTGCATTCTCGGCCGAGGCCATTGCCCTGCTGGGCCCCGATGGCGCGCATCTGCAAGACCTGAGCCTGGCCCTGCGCCGCGAGCTGGAGGCCATTGTTTACCTGGGCCCGCTGCGCCAGCGGCCCGCGCGCGACCAGGTGTGGAACAAGGGCGGTTCGGGCTCTGTGGGGGCCGAGGGCCAGCAGGCCATCAACGCCCTGCTGTCCGATGCCTTGCAGCCGGGCGCGGGGCAGGGCGCGGTGTTGCGCAACGTGTCGGCGGGGCTGCAGCGCATGGGCCTGGCCGACCGCATCGAGGTGCGCCAGCTGGGGCGCTCCAGCCGCTACGAACTGCTGGTGCACAAGGATGGCGTGGCTGCCAACCTGCGCGATGTGGGGGTGGGCGTGGCCCAGGTGCT
The DNA here is from genome assembly GCF_003345135.1 of Acidovorax sp. BoFeN1. Classification (NCBI taxonomy): domain Bacteria; kingdom Pseudomonadati; phylum Pseudomonadota; class Betaproteobacteria; order Burkholderiales; family Comamonadaceae; genus Acidovorax; species Acidovorax sp. BoFeN1. The sequence continues at coordinate 76,097 of NZ_QOZT01000004.1, read as the reverse complement.
GCCCGTGCTCACGGTGGCCTACAGCGTGCCGCCTGGCAGCACGGTGCTGCTGGAAGAGCCCGAAATCCACCTGCACCCGCTGGCCCAGGCGGTGCTGGCCGAGCTGTTTGCTGAAGTCAGCCAGCAGCGCCGGGTGCAGTTTCTGGTGGAGACGCATTCCGAACACTTGTTTCGCCGCATGCAGACGCTGCTGGCGCGCCGCCAGACGACCACAGCCCAATGCCAGATGCTGTTTGTGGAACGGCAGGGCGCCAATGCGGTGCTGGTCCCGCTGGAAATCGACGAATTTGGTGCCGTGCGCAACTGGCCGCCGCGCTTTTTCGGTGATGCCATGGGCGAGGCGCGCGAGCAGGCTCGCGCCCGGGCGCAGCGCATGCGGGAGGCCGCCGGTGGCGGAGCCTGACAGCCGCGGGCCGCTGCCGGCCTCACGGCTGGTGGACACCAACGTGCTGATCGTTGCCAGTGCGGTCGATGTCGGATCGCCCTTTCGCCCCGAGGGCACACCGGTGGACGACGCCGCCCTGCGCCAACGCGTGTTTGACTGGCTGGAGGCCTTTGAGGCAGACCCCACGCGCCACGCCGTGCTCGACGCCGGCTGGCAGGTGTGCGGCGAATACGGGCACAAGCTCTCTGAGCAAGACTATGGCTGGCTGGTGATGATGCACAAGATCGACCACAACGAAGTGGTTTGGGTCGATGTGCAGCCCGATGCCGATGGCAATGCCGTGCTGCCGCCGGATCTGGCCAGCGCCGTGACCGATCTGGCCGACCGCAAGATGGTGGCGGCCGCCCTGGCCGCGCTCGAACTGGGCAGCGCCTGCAAGCTCACCAATGCCAGCGACACCGACTGGCTCGACTGCCAGAAGGCACTGCGGGTGGTGGGCCTGGAAGTAGAGAATTTGTTGAACGACTGGCTGGTGGCGCGTTGGCACACCAAGCATGGAAAAAAGGCTCGATATGACTGATTTCTTCCGTTTCCCGCACACCCCGCACATTGCGTGGCTGGCCACCGGCGCGCCACGCGACGACAAGGTGCTTTCGCCCGACGAGGCGCACGAGCTGCTGGCCGGCGAGGTGGTGCTGGAAGAAAAGCTCGATGGCGCCAACCTGGGTTTTTCGGTGTCACCCGACGGTGTGCTGCGCGCGCAAAACCGCGGGCAGTATCTGCCGCAGCCCTTTCATGGCCAGTTTGCCCGGCTCGGCCCCTGGCTGGCCGCACACGAAGACAAGCTGTTTGATGCGCTGGGCACCGACCTGGTGGCGTTTGGTGAATGGTGCGCCGCTCGCCACTCACTCGACTACGCCGCGCTGCCCGATTGGTGGCTGCTGTTTGATGTGTACGACCGCAGCACCGGCCGGTTTTGGAGCACCACGCGGCGCAACGCATGGGCGGCGCGCATGGGGTTCGCGACCGTGCCATGCCTGCATGCCGGGCCGGTGGATCTGGACCAGTTGCGCGAACGGGTGCATGCAACACACAGCCAGTTTCGCCAGGGCAACCTCGAAGGCATCGTGATCCGGCGCGAGAACGCCGACTGGCTGGAGCAGCGGGCCAAGCTGGTGCGTGCCGACTTCACCCAGACCATCGAAGAACACTGGCGCAGCCGTGCGCTGGAGTGGAACCGGGTCGAGTGACGCAGCGGCCACACTGCCGCGTCGTGTGGCGGGGGTCTGCCACCGCATCGGGGCGCCTGCAGTAGCCAACGGCTGCCAAACCCCGCAAAATCTGTGGCGCACTGAACCCTTGGCGCGCACCCTGTCACAACATTTAGCCCTGCCATGTCCATCCGCATGGATCCTCCCCGCACCCCCCAGCCGCCCGTGGCACAGGCGCTGGCGCAAGCGGCTGTGCAGCGGCAGGCCATGCTGCTGGGGGGCGAGCGCGAAGGGGCTGCGCCGTTGCCAGCCCCAGAGGCGTTGCCGGGGGCGCCCGCGCCGGGCACGCCCGCAGTGCCTTCCCAGGTGGCTTCTGCGTTCGCGCAGCCACCACTGCCTGCGCAAACGGACCGTGTGAGCCTGTCGCCTCAGGCCCGGCAAGGCCTGGGCGATGCGCCATCGGTCCTGGCGGGTTCTGGCGAACGCGCAGGCACCGGTGCACAACACACATCACCGCTGTCGTCCCAGGGTTTGGGTGCCCCCTCCAGCGCTGCGCCCCTGCTGCCTGCCTGGCCCACCAGCGGGTTGCCTGCGCCGCTGCGCAGCATGGTGGGCGCCCTGGTGCAGCAGCTCACGGCCTCGGTGTTGCCCCAGCAGGTAACGCGGGCGCAACCCTGGCCTGCCGATCTGGCCCGTGCGCTGGACGGCCGTGATGACGCCTTGTTGCCGCCAATGCAAAACTGGCTGGTGCGCCAGGGATCGGTGCTCTCGCCCGAGGGTGCACGCGGTTTCTCGCTGACGCTGCGGGTGCCGGCGGCGTGGTTGCAGGCCCAGTCACCGTCCCTGGCTGCGGCGCCCGCAGCCACGGCTTCAGCCGCACCGTTGCAGGCCGCGTTTGCCGGACCGCCACAGGCCCTGCAATCGGGCGTGGTGGCGCTGGTGTTGCTGGGCTCCGAGCCCGCTGCCGCGCGCACCAGCGCGCTGCTGGTGATGGATTTTCAGCCGCAGCAGGCGGCCCAGGTGTATGGGCGTGACATGCAAATGCGCCTGGACCCCTGGGTGCAGATGGCCGCCCTGCAAGCCAGCGGGCAGGTACCGCGCGAAGAAGACAAGGCCCGCAGCGGTGAACACGGGCTGTGCCACACCCCCGGCTGCCCCTATGCCGGGCGGGCCGAGTGCGAGCAGCCCTTTTGCCTGGCACTGCACTGCGTGGGGGCGGTGGCGCCCTCGGTGGCTTTGGGAGCCGAGGTGCCTGATCCGTCAGTCGCGGAACCGGGCAGAAAAGACGTCACCGGGTAGCCAGCCCGACTACCCGAATCCGGCTGCGATCAGGGGTACAAACCGCGCATCTCGCGCGCATGCAGGATGCGCTGGCAGGCCACGATGAAGGTGGCGGTGCGCAGGCTCACCTTGTGCTCCTGGGCCACCTGCCAGATGCCCGCAAAGGCCTCTTGCATGATGCGCACCAGGCGGGCGTTGATCTCGTCCTCGCTCCAGAAGAAGCTGGAGAAGTCCTGCACCCACTCAAAGTAGCTCACGGTCACGCCGCCGGCGTTGGCGATCACGTCGGGCAGCACCAGCACGCCCTTGTCGTGCAGGATGTCGTCGGCCTCGGTCGTGGTGGGGCCGTTGGCGCCCTCGATCACCATCTTGGCCTTGATCTGGCCCGCGTTGTCCTTGGTGATCTGGCCTTCCAGCGCCGCGGGAATGAGGATTTCGCAGTCCACCGCCCAGAAGTCGTCGTTGGCCAGCACTTCAGCGCCGGCAAAGCCGCCCACGCCGCCGCTCGCCTTCACATGGGCCAGCAGGGCGGGCACATCCAGCCCGCTGGCGTTGACGATGGTGCCGGTGTGGTCCTGCACGGCCACCACCTTGGCACCGGCTTCGGCAAACAGCTTGCCTGCGGTGCCGCCCACGTTGCCAAAGCCCTGCACGGCCAGGCGCGCGCCTTCGATTGGCATGCCGGTCAGCTTGGCGGCCTCCACGCCCACGGTGAACACGCCGCGGCCGGTGGCCTCGACGCGGCCCAGCGAGCCGCCCAGGTCCACCGGCTTGCCGGTGACCACGCCGGTGGCGGTGGCGCCGGTGTTCATCGAGTACGTGTCCATCATCCAGGCCATGATCTGGCCGTTGGTGTTCACGTCGGGCGCGGGAATGTCCTTGGATGGGCCAATCAGCAGCCCGATCTCGCTGGTATAGCGGCGCGTCAGGCGCTCCAGCTCACCCATCGAGAGCTTCTTGGGGTCCACGCGGATGCCGCCCTTGGCGCCGCCGTAGGGCACATTCACCGCAGCGTTCTTCACCGACATCCAGGCCGACAGCGCCATCACTTCCGACAACGTCACGTCCTGGTGAAAACGCACGCCGCCCTTGCCGGGGCCGCGGCTCAGGTTGTGCTGCACGCGGTAGCCCTCGAAGTGGGCAATGGTGCCGTTGTCCATTTCAATGGGCACATCCACGATCAGGATGCGCTTGGGGCGCTTGAGCGTTTCCACCCAGCGGGCCAGGCTGCCCAGGTAGGGTGTGACCCGGTCTACCTGCTGCAGGTAGTTGCCCCATGGGCCGAGGTGGTTGGCGTCGAGGTACGACGGCAGGGTGTGGGTGCTGGCGATGCTGCCGGGCGTTCCGGTGGAAAGCGTCATGGCGGTGGTTCCTTGTGGGATGTGTTCAAGCCAGCAAGCTTATGCCTGCCCCGCCCACCTGTCCAAGGCCGGAGTGTTACGGAGTTATGCGTGGTTTGCATAATTCGCCAACGCCCCGGTGTTGCCCTATTTGCTCACTAAAACATAGCTGCAAGCGATTGCCAGTACTGAACTTTGGCCATTTATGGTGTTAAGCCCGGTCACTCCACCGTGAAATGCTCCAGCGCCGGGTCGCCGGGCGGGTACTTCAAGTCCAGGTTCTGCAGCACCTCGCGCAACACGGTGGCAATCATCAGGTTGCGGTGGGTCTTGGAGTTGGCCGGCACGATGGTCCAGGGTGCCCAGGGGGTGTGCGTGGCCGACAGCAGCGTTTCGTAGGCCTTCTGGTAATCGGCCCACTGCTTGCGCACGGCGATGTCGCCCATGTCGAACTTCCAGTGCTTGGCGGGGTCGTCCAGGCGCTCTTGCAGGCGCTCGCGCTGCTCTTCGTAACTGATGTGCAGCATGAACTTCACGATGACCGTGCCGGTTTCGCTGAGCATGCGTTCAAAGTCGTTGATGTGGGCCAGGCGCTGGCGGTGCTGCTCGGGTGTGATCCAGTCGTTGACCACCGGCACCAGCACGTCTTCATAGTGGCTGCGGTTGAACACCGTCAGCTCACCGGCACCGGGCACCCGCTGGTGGATGCGCCACAGGTAGTCGTGCGCGCGCTCGGGCTCGGTGGGCGCCTTCCAGCCCACGGCGTGCACTCCCAGTGCGCTCATGCTGCCAAACACACCGCGCACGGTGCCGTCCTTGCCCGAAGCGTCGGTGCCCTGCAGCAGCACCAGCAGCTTGTAGCGCCGGTCGGCGTACAGCAGGTTCTGCAATGCGTCGAGTTCAATGGCCAGGGCCTGCACGTCTTCTTTGCCCTGCGCCTTTTCGCCGTCCATGAACGGCGTGGCGCCGGGGTCGAAATCCTTCAGCGAGACCGTCCTGGGGCCGGAGCCATTGGCCGGGCGGGGCTGCCATTCGGCCCAGCGCTTGGCCAGGCCCTTGTTGTTGCTTTGAAAGGGAGATTTGCTCATGGTTGTTTTTCTTAGGGTTGGGCTGCCAGCTTGGCGCAATGTGGCGGGTGGGTCAATGCGCGCTTTCCGCAAAGGCGCTATGGTGATTGCTATATTGTTTATAGCTGCATGCGCTTGCTAGATAAGCGCTACAGCCATTTTTTATCAGTATTCATGCCGTCGCGCCCGATCCGCCTTGCTGCGCAATCAGCTGCACGAAGCGCCGCGCACCCAGGCCCAGCGGGCGCTCTTTGGACCACACCACGTCCACCCACAGCGCCACGCCGTTGCTGAGGTTTTCAAACGGCATCTCCACCAGCGACCCGGCGGCGATGCGCGGCTGCACCAGCGCGCGCGGCTGCCAGCCCCAGCCCAGGCCGGCTTCGATCAGGCCCAGCGCGGCCAGGTGGTTGTCGGTGCGCCAGTGGTGGCGGGCAAACACAAAGCGCGGGTCGGTCTGCGCCAGGTCGCGGCTTGCCACCACGATCTGGCGCGTGGTGGTGAGGTGTTCTTCGCGCAGCAGGGCGCGCTCGGGCGCCTCGCCTCGGGCGGCTGCGGCGGCGCGTGCGGCGGCCAGCACCGGGTGCTGGCTTGCCATCACGGCCACCAGGGTTTCACTGCCCACTTCCTGAAACCCCTCGCGCCCGTCGATGCTGGGGCGCTCGAACACCAGCGCCAGCTGTGCACGCCCGCTGTGCAGCAGCGCCAGCGCATCCACCTGCGGTGCGGCCAGCACCTCTGCCTGCAGCAGAGGATATTCCGATGCCAAGGTAGCCAGCGGGCCCGTCCAGCGCGCGGCCAGCAGCTCGGGGGCTATGGCCAGCGTCAGCCGTTCCTCCAGCCCTTGCGTCAGCGCCAGCGCCTGGGCGTTGAGCTGCTGCAGTTGCCCGGCCAGCAGCCGCGCCTGGGGCTCCAGCGCGCGGGCGGCGGCGGTGGGGCGGGGCTCGCGCCCGCTGCGGTCAAACAGCTGCACGTCCAGTTCGGCCTCCAGGTGGGCAATGGTCATGCTCACGGCCGACGGCACCCGCGAAAGTGCCCTGGCGGCCGCCGAAAACGAGCCGTGGTCCAGCACGGCCAGAAACACTTGCACGCTGTCGGAAGAGAAAGCCATGGGCGCAACCTATCAGAAAAACTGAAATAAGCTGACTTTATATATCAGCTGCAGGCACATAAAGTGGCGCCGATGTCCATACAGCCCCACGCACAGCCTCTTCTCCTCAGCCTGCAGGGCGCCAAGCGCCGCGTGCTTTATGTATCGCTGTACGAACTCATCGCCATTGCCGCCGCCACCTGGGGCTTGAGCGTGCTGACGGGGCAGGGCGCAGGGCACTCGGGGGTGATTGCGGCGGCAGCCTCTGGGGTGGCGGTGGTGTGGAACCTGGTGTTCAACTGGGCGTTTGAGCGTTGGGAGGCCCGCCAGACCGTGCGCGGGCGCAGCGTGGCGCGCCGGGTGGCGCACGCCATCGGGTTTGAGGGCGGGCTGGTCTTCACGCTGGTGCCCCTGTTTGCCTGGTGGTTCGAGGTGAGCCTGTGGCAGGCCTTTGTGATGGACCTGGCGCTGATCGTGTTCTTTCTTTGCTACACCTTTGTCTTCAACTGGGTGTTTGACCGGGTGTTTGGCCTGCCGGCGTCGGCGATGGAGCCCGTGCCTGCCTGAGGTTGTGAAGTATTTTGCTATTGTTTAAATAGCTATTGACGCTTGATAGGCAGGCGCTAGAGGCCATTTTGACCAATAATTCATTTGATTTGGCGCTGCCTCAGATAAACCGTTCACCCTGAGCCCGTCGAATGGCTGTTCGCAAGGAGCGCCCTGGCTTCGACAGGCTCAGCCCGAACGGATAGGGATGGCTGTAGCCCACCAGAAAAATACGAACTCAAACCTGCAATAACTGCCCCGCAATGGCTGCTGCGGCGGTGCGCGTCTCCACCCCCAGTTTTTCAAAAATGTGCTCCAAGTGCTTGTTCACCGTGCGCGGGCTCATGCCCAGGATGTCGGCGATGTCGCGGTTGGTCTTTCCCTTGCTCAGCCAGGACAGCACTTCGGTCTCGCGTGGCGTCAGCGCTATCTGCTGCAGGTGGCGCGGGGTAGCGGCTTCGGGCGTGGCGCGGCTCAGCAGCAGCATGGATTCGGCCAGGCCGCTGGCGCCCAGGTGGCGGGCCAGCAGCTGGCGGCCATCGGCCAGCGCCAGGGTCTGGTCACCCGTGGCTTGCGCACACACCAGCCATGCAGCTGCGGCCTCTGCAGGAGCCGGGTCGGCGGCAAAGGCGGCCTCCAGCCAGCGCAATGCTTGGGGTGAGCGCCAGGCCACGCGGCCCTGGCCGTCCAGCACCACCACACCCAGCCCGGCCACGTCGACCGCCTCGCGCGCCAGCCGCGTGGCCTGGGCGTTGCGCACATGCGTGGCCAGCCGGGCCAGCACTTCGGGAATGCGCAGGGGCTTGACCACATAGTCCACCCCGCCGCTGGCAAAGCCCTGCAGGATCTGCTCGGTGTCGGACAGCCCGGTCATGAACACCACGGGCACATGCGACCAGGGCGGCGTGGCCTTGAGCCGGCGGCACAGTGCAAAGCCGTCCATGCCGGGCATCACGGCGTCCAGCAGCACGCCGTCGGGCACCGTCAGGTCAAAGCGCTGCAGGGCTTCTTCGGCGTCGCGCGCGGCCAGCACGGCGTAGCCTTCGGCAGCCAGGGCATCGCACAGCATGCGCAGGGTGTCGAGCGCGTCGTCCACCACCAGGATGACGCGCTGGCTGATCTGCTGGGTGGTGGGATAAGTGGTGGGCTCACTGCTGTGCTGTCCCGTGTGGGGTTCGTCGGTCATGGGGTTCCCTCTTCGGGCTCGCGCAGGTGGTGGGCCAGGGTTTCAAAGTCAAAGCGGTCGGCGCTGGCTTGCAGCAGCGCCAGCGTGGCGGCATGGCCCGGCAGTTCGCTGCGGGCGCGCCGCAGCCGCTCGCGCAGTGCGGCCGCCTGGCCGGACCGCGCCAGCCGGGTCAGCTCTTCGCGCAGTTCGTCGGGCAAGGTGGCCAGGGTGTCGTTCGGGCTCTTGGTGTCGGCGGGGGCGTCTAGGCCAAGAGACAGCGGGGTGTTGTCGCGCACCCATTCCAGCTCCAGCGCGCGTTCCAGCGCCTGCAGCAGTTCGGATTCGATCACCGGTTTGCCCACAAAGCCCTGGCACTGCTGGGCCGACAGCCGGGTGGCCTCGTGCTCGAACAGATTGGCAGACACGAACACGATGGGCAACTCGGACGCCGGACGCAGTTCGCGCAGCAGCGTCGCGGTTTGCCAGCCGTCCAGGTCGTCCATGGTGATATCGAGCAGCACCAGGTCGGGAGGTTCCTGGCGCACGATCTCCAGGCATTCGCGCCCGCTCGCGGCCTCGCGCACCACAAAACCCAGGGGTACCAGCAGGCCAGCCAGCAATTGGCGCTGCAGGGGCTGGTCGTCCACCACCAACAGCGTGCGCCGCGGCGCCAGGTAGCCAATCACAGCGCGCAGCGTGGCCCGGCTGGGCGTGGTCCAGGCCGGGTCCACCGCAATGCTGGGCAGATACAACCGTACGGTGAACGTGCTGCCCTGGCCGGGGGTGCTGGTCAGCGTGAGCTGACCGCCCATCAGTTCGGTGAGCAGGTGCGTGATGGTGAGGCCCAAACCTGTGCCTGCCTCGCTGGCCCGGCGCCCGGCGCTGCCCCGTTCAAACGGCACAAAGATGCGTTCCATATCCTGGGGCTCGATGCCGATGCCGGTGTCAATGACTTCGATGCGCGAGACATGCGGGCGAAAGTCCATGCGCAGCCTCACCTCGCCGCGCTCGGTAAACCGCACCGCGTTGGACAGCAGGTTGATAAGGATCTGCCGCAGCCGCTTGGCGTCGGCACGTATCCACCCGGGCATGGTGCCGAGCGTCTCCACCACAAAGTGAAGGCCTTTGGCATGGGCCTGCGGACGGAGCATGGCTTCGATGTTCTCGATCAGCTCGGGCAGCGGCAGCGGTGCCATGTCCAGCCGCAGGCGGCCCGCCTCAATGCGCGCCAGCTCCAGCGACCCGTCAATGAGCGCATGCATGTGCTGGCCGCTGTGTTGCATGGTGGATAGCGTCTCGCGTATCCAGCCTTCGGTGTGCGGGTTCTTGAGCAGGATCTGTGTATAGCCCAGGATGCTGTTGAGCGGCGAACGCAGCTCGTGCGTCATGCCTGCCACATAGCGTGTCTTGGCCTGGTTGGCCGACTCGGCCCGGTCCTTGGCGGCCTGCAGCTCGGCATCGGTGCGTTTGTGGGCCTCGATCTCCTGCAGCAGCAGCTGCGTCTGCCGCTCCGATTCATCTTGTGCCATGCGCCGGCTGTCGGTGCTCAGCACCACCCACCATGCACACACGGCGGCCAGCAGTGCCAGCAAAGAAAACACCTTGAGGAATGGCATCTGCAGCACCTGCTCGGGCGCCGGGGTTTGCAGGCTCTCCTGCACATACACCACCCCCACCAGAAACGCCATCACCGCGCAAAGCGACACCATCACCATCAGGTACTGCCCCAGGCGGAAGTTCACCTTGCTGGCCCAGCGCTGCGGCAGCAAAGCCATCACCACGTTGCGCAACTGGTCGGTCGCGCGCGAGCCGGTCTTGCAGCGGTCGTGGCAGCGCGATTCGAGCGAGCAGCACAACGAGCAGATGGGCGCGGCATAGGCGGGGCAGCGCGTCATGTCTTCGGACTCGAACTGGTTCTCACACACGGCGCAGCGTACGATCTCGCCGGGCTGCCACTCATTGCCCGGCGCACGCGCCAGGTAGTAGCGGCCCTTCGTCAGCCAGGCCAGCAGCGGCGCCAGCGCCATCGACAGCACCAGCGCAATGAAGGGCGAAAACGCGGCCGCCTCATCGCCCAGAAGGCCCGCGTAGGCACAGCAGGCCACCGTGGCCGCCAGCAGCATGGCGCCCAGGCCCACGGGGTTGAAGTCATACAGGTGCGCGCGCCGAAATTCGATGCCCTTGGGTGACAGGCCCAGCGGCTTGTTGATGACCAGGTCCGCCACCAGCGCGCCCACCCAGGCAATGGCCACGTTGCTGTACACGGCCAGCACTTTCTCCAGCGCGCCAAATACGCCCAGTGTCATCAGCAGCGTGGCGATCAGCACGTTGAACACCAGCCACACCACACGCCCCGGGTGGCTGCGGGTGACGCGCGCAAAAAAGTTGGACCACGCCAGCGAGCCTGCGTAGGCGTTGGTGAGGTTGATCTTGATCTGTGACACCACCACAAACACTACTGTCACGGCCACAGCCAGCCCCGGCAGGCCCAAAGCCTGCATGACCTGGTGGAACCCGGCCAGGAACATCTGCGTGGGCTCGGCCGCGCGCTGGGTGTCCACCTCGAACTGCAGCGCGGCGAATGCCAGAAAGGCGCCGCCCGCCATCTTAAGCATCCCCATCACCACCCAGCCCGGCCCCGCCACCAGCACGGCGCCCCACCAGCGCACGCGATTGGCGGGCGTGCGCTCGGGCAGAAAGCGCAAAAAGTCCACCTGCTCGCCGATCTGCACCACCAGCGAAAAGATCACCGCGGCGGCTGCACCAAACATGAGCGGGTCGAACTGGTTGCTGCCGCTTTTGAGGCCCGACAGGCCGGCGAAGTCGCGGTACAGCTGCGGCTGGGTGAGCGCGATCCACACAAAAGGCAGCAGCAGCAAGAACAGCCACAGCGGCTGCGTCCAGGCCTGCAGGCGCGAGATCAGCGTGATTCCGCGCATGGCCAGCGGCAGGATCACCAGCGACGAGACGATGTAGCACCACTCCAGCGGCCAGTCCACCACCATCTGCAGTGCCAGCGCCATGATGGCCGCCTCCAGCGCAAAGAAGATGAAGGTGAACACCGCATAGATCAGCGATGTGATGGTAGAGCCCAGGTAGCCAAAGCCCGCACCACGCGTGAGCAGGTCCATGTCAAGGCCGTAGCGCGCGGCGTAGTAAGCAATGGGCAGGCCGGTCAGAAAGATCAGCAACCCCACGGTGAAGATCGCCCACATGGCATTGCTGAAGCCGTAGTTGAGCGCAATCGCGCCGCCAATGGCCTCCAGCGCCAGGAACGACAGCGAACCGAACGCCGTGTTGGCGACCCGGAATTCGCTCCAGCGCCGAAAGCTCTTGGGCGTGTAGCGCAGCGCGTAGTCCTCCATGGTCTCGTCGGCCACCCACGCGTTGTACTCGCGCCGGAACCGGAAGATGGTTTGGGGTGCGGGCTGGGCGTCGGGTGAGAGCGGTGGGGCCATGTGCAGGCTTCAAGCAAGAAACGTTCTAGGAGCGTCCTTTGGGGCGTGCCAAGGAGCACACAGGGCGTGCGAAGCGGTGCGTACGCACGACTACGTCAATTGACGTATGGGCGCATTCAAGGGTTGTCCCTAACCTTCATTCCACAGCGCAAACAACCCGCTTTCGTCCCGTCCCTTCATCCACACCGATTCTGCAAGGAGCGTCTTCATGAGCCACCCCTCCGACCCCCGCCTCAGCAATTCCGTTCAAGCCGAGCCCGGCCGCCGTCGCATCTTGCAGGCGCTTGGCGCTGCCTCGGTGGCGGGCCTTCCCGCCTGGTCCTTCGGCCAGCCCACGGCCCAGGTCAACACCACCAAGCTGGCCATCACCGACACCGAGGTCACCGTGGGCCAGCTTCACTCGGCCACAGGCACCATGGCGATTTCCGAAACGGGTTCCATCCAGGCGGAGCAATTGGCCATTGACCAGATCAACGCCATGGGGGGCGTGCTGGGCCGCAAGATCAAGGTCATCAAGGAAGACGGCGCCTCCGACTGGCCCACGTTTGCCGAGAAATCCAAGAAGCTGCTCATCAACGACCGCTGTGCTGCCGTTTTTGGTTGCTGGACCAGTGCCTCGCGCAAGGCCGTATTGCCCGTGTTCGAAAAAGAAAACGGCTTGCTTTACTACCCCACGTTTTATGAAGGCCTGGAGCAATCCAAGAACGTGATCTACACCGGCCAGGAAGCCACGCAGCAGATTCTGTACAGCCTGGAATGGGCCAAGACCGAGAAGAAGGCCAAGAGCTTCTTCCTCATTGGCTCCGATTACATCTGGCCCCGTACCTCGATGAAGATTGCGCGCAAGCACATCGAGAACTTCCAGAAGGGCAAGGTGGTGGGTGAGGAGTACTACCCGCTGGGCAGCACCAACTTCGGCTCGTTGATGAACAAGATCAAGGTGCAAAAGCCCGACTGTCTTTTTGTGGCAGTGGTGGGCGGCTCCAACGTGGCGTTCTACAAGGCGCTCAAGGCGGCGGGCATCACCGGCGACAAGCAACTGCTCGTGACGCTGTCGGTGACCGAGGACGAAATGACCGGTGTGGGCGGAGAGAACTTCACGGGCTTCTATTCGTCGATGAAGTACTTCCAGTCGCTTGACAACGACAACAACAAGAAGTTTGTGGCGGCCTTCAAGGCCAAGTACGGCAAGGATGCTGTGATTGGCGACGTAACCCAGGCCGGTTACCTGGGCCCCTGGTTGTGGAAGGCGGCGGTCGAAAAAGCCAAGAGCTTTGACGTGGACAAGGTGGTGGCCGCATCGCCCGGAATCGAGCTGACCACCGCGCCCGAGGGCTATGTGAAGGTGGACGCCAACCACCACCTGTGGAGCAAGTCGCGCATTGCCATGGGTATGCCGGACGCCTCGTTCAAGGTGGTGTCCGAGTCCCCGCAACTGATCAAGCCCGATCCGTTCCCCAAGGGATATCAGTAAGCAGCACCCCCTGAGCGGCTGCGCCGCTTCACCCCTCTCTCGCTGCGCGGGAGGGGGTGGCGCCCTCGCATCGCAAGGGGATGCCCATGCCACCCGCCGTCCATCTTCTATCGCCGCGCCAAGCAGGAGCTGCACCATGACTTTTTCCGAAATGCTCAACATTGGCCTGATGCAGGGCTTTGCAGGCTTGAGCCTCTTCGCCGTGCTGCTGCTCATGGGACTGGGCCTGGCCATCATCTTTGGACAGATGGGCGTGATCAACATGGCCCATGGCGAGTTCATGACCATTGGTGCCTACACCATCTATCTGGGCTCCACCCTGGCAGCCAACCATGCGCCACAGATGCTTCCGTACTACTTTCCTCTGGCCATTCTGGCGGCCTTCGGCTTTGCTTTTGCGGCTGGCTGGCTGGTGGAATGGGGGCTGATTCGCCACCTCTACAAGCGCCCGCTCGACACCCTGCTGGCCACCTGGGGCATCAGTCTGGCCTTGCAGCAATCGTTCCGCACCTTCATCGGCCCCAAGGAGGTCAGCCCCACCTTGCCCGACTGGCTGCTGGGTTCGTGGGCGCCTGCCGAGGGGCTGGACATTCCGATCAACGGCCTCTTTGTGCTGGCGCTGACGGCGGTGGTGACTGGCGGTGTGCTGCTGGCCATGCACAAAAGCCGCTGGGGCCTGCGTGTGCGCGCCACGGTGAGCAACCGCGTCATGGCCAACGCGATCGGCATCGACACCAAGAAGACAGATCGCCTCACCTTTGCCATCGGCTGCGGCATTGCAGGCGTGGCAGGGGCTGCCTTCACCACCATCGGTTCCACCGGCCCCACATCGGGCTCCCTCTACATCGTGGATGCCTTCCTGGTAGTGACCTTTGGTGGCGCGGCCAGTCTGTTGGGCACGGTGGTGTCGGCCTTCGGCATTGCGCAGACGCAGTCCATCACCGAGTTCTTCCTGGCGGGCTCCATGGCCAAGATGATCACGCTCTCGTTGATCGTGCTGATCCTCATGGTGCGGCCACAGGGGCTATTCGCTTCGAAGGTGCGGCGATGAGCAACGTCTGTCGGCCTATTCAATCCGAGTTCACAGGAGTTTTCCCATGAATGCGCTCAAAGCCTGGATCCTGCGCTACCAGCTTGCCAGTCTGGTGTTGCTCACCGTGCTACTGGCCGTGGTGTTGCCGCTCGCACTCGATATTTTTCGTCTGAACCTGGTGGGCAAATACCTCACCTACGCCTTTGTGGCCATTGGCCTGGTGATGGTGTGGGGCTATGGCGGTGTGTTGAGCCTGGGACAAGGCGTGTTCTTTGGCCTTGGGGGCTATGCCATGGCCATGTTCCTCAAGCTCGAAGCATCGGACCCCGTCAGCACCAAGATCCAGTCCACGCCCGGCATCCCGGACTTCATGGACTGGAACCAGATCACCGAGCTGCCCAACTTCTGGGTTCCCTTCAAGAGCCTGCCGTTTGCGCTGGCAGCGGTCATCGTGGTGCCCACGTTGCTGGCCTGGGTTGTCAGCTATGCGATGTTCAAGCGCCGCGTAGGCGGTGTGTATTTCGCCATCATCACGCAGGCCGTGGCGCTGATTTTGACCGTGCTCATCATCGGACAGCAGGGTTACACCGGCGGCGTGAACGGCATGACCGACCTCAAGACCCTGTGGGGCTGGGACACGCGCACCGACAGCGCCAAGTACATCCTCTACTACGTGTGTGTTGCCCTGCTCATCGCGTCCATTGTGTTGTGCCGCTGGATACAGACTGGAAAGGTCGGAACGCTGCTGCTGGCCATGCGCGACAAGGAAGACCGCGTGCGATTTTCGGGCTATGACGTGGCCAACTTCAAGGTATTCACCTTCTGCCTGGCCGCGGCGCTGTCGGGCATTGGCGGTGCGATGTTCTCGTTGCAGGTGGGCTTCATGTCGCCCAGTTTCGTGGGCATCGTGCCGTCCATCGAGATGGTGATCTACGCCGCCGTGGGTGGGCGCATGAGCCTGGTGGGCGCGGTGTATGGCACCTTGCTGGTGAACGCCGGCAAGACGTATTTTTCCGAGAGCTTTCCCGAGTTGTGGCTGTTCCTCATGGCGGGGCTTTTCATTGGCGTGACCATGGCTTTCCCTATGGGCTTGGCGGGCCTGTGGGAGAGCCATGTGGTGCCCTGGTGGAAGGGCCGCCGCGAAGCACTGCGCCAGGCGTCTGCGCAAGGCAGACCACCTGCAGCGCGCCCGCCCGTGGATGGGGGGGCAGCAGCGGCATCGTCGCCATCGCCCTCTGCTGCGCTGCCTGACGGCGTGAGCCGTCAGGGCGTCTGAAACCACCGGAGCACCCTTCATGAGCAATACCGACTTCGCCCTGGCCGTGGAAGACCTGACCGTGTCGTTCGACGGCTTCAAGGCCATCGACGCCCTCACGCTGTACATCGACAAGAACGAGTTGCGCGTGATCATCGGCCCCAACGGCGCGGGCAAGACCACGCTGCTGGACCTAATTTGCGGCAAGACCCGGGCCACGGGGGGCAGCATCAAGTTCAAGAACGAAGAACTCACCGGCATGGCCGAGCACAAGCGTGTGCGGCTGGGCATCGGGCGCAAGTTCCAGACGCCCTCCATCTACGAGAACCTGTCGGTCTTTCAGAACCTGGAGGTGTCTTACCCCGCAGGCCGCTCAGTGCTCGGCGCGCTGGCGTTCAAGTGCACCGACGAGGTCAAGGCGCGTGTGCAGGTGGTGGCCGAAGACATTGGCCTGGGCGACAGGCTCGACACCGAAGCGGGGCTGCTCAGCCACGGACAAAAGCAGTGGCTGGAGATCGGCATGCTGCTGATGCAGGAGCCCGAACTGCTGATGCTCGACGAGCCCATCGCCGGCATGAGCGCACGCGAGCGTGAGCTCACGGCCGAGCTGCTGCAGCGCATTTGCAAGAACCGTGCGGTGATCGTGATCGAGCACGACATGGAGTTCGTCAAGCGCATCGCCCACAAGGTCACGGTGATGCACCAGGGAAAGATCCTGGCCGAAGGCCCCATGGAGAAGGTGCAGGCCGACCCCAAGGTCATCGACGTGTATCTGGGCCACTGACCACGCCGTACACCCACCGAACCCCACCACAGGAGCACCGCATGCTGGAAGTCAAGGATCTGTTTGTGGCCTACGGCCAGAGCGAGGCGCTGCACGGCATCTCGTTTGAAGGCCGTGCCAATGAAACCGTGGCCATCATGGGCCGCAACGGCATGGGCAAGACCACGCTGTTCAAAAGCCTCATGGGCGTGATGCCCGTCAAGAGCGGTCACATCTCTGTGGCCGGGCAAGAGGTAACCCAAGACGAGAGCTTTCGCCGCGTGGCCAAAGGCATCGCCTATGTGCCCCAGGGCCGCATGATTTTTCCGACGCTCACGGTGGAAGAGAACATCCAGACCGGGCTGGAGAACTCCAAGACGCGACAGATTCCTGAAGACGTGTACGCACTGTTTCCTGTGCTGTGGGACATGCGCCGCCGCAAGGGCGGCAACCTGTCAGGCGGGCAGCAGCAACAACTGGCCATTGCGCGAGCGCTGGTCACCGACCCCAAGGTGCTGCTGCTCGACGAGCCCACCGAGGGCATCCAGCCTTCGATCATCAAGGACATCGCCAAGGCGCTCAACGAAATCCGCAAGCTGCGCAAGATCACCATTGTGGTGAGCGAGCAGGTGCTCTCGTTCGCCATGGATGTGGCCGACCGGCTATTCGTCATCGAGGGCGGTCGCCTGGTGCACGAGACCGCCCGGGCTGACACCGACCAACAGCGCATCAAAGCGTACCTGTCCGTGTGACGGGAGTGGTCGTCGCACACCCCGCATCGCACCGCTTTCCCTCCTTCCCGCATTCCATCCCCCACCCCTTCCAAGGAGCACGCCATGGCTGAAACCCTGATCAAGGTCGATTTGAGCAAGTCGCCCACCGAGAACGAAAATATCCACAACCGCTGGCATCCCGACATCCCCATGGCCTGCTGGGTCAACCCAGGCGACGAGTTTGTTCTGGAGACGTTTGACTGGACCGGCGGCTTCATCAAAAACAACGACAGCGCCGACGATGTACGCGACATCGACCTGACCACGGTGCACTACCTTTCCGGCCCCGTGGGCGTGAAGGGTGCCGAGCCGGGCGATTTGCTGGTGGTGGACCTGCTGGACATCGGCGCCAAGCAAGACAGCCTGTGGGGCTTCAACGGCTTTTTCAGCAAGAAGAATGGCGGCGGCTTTTTGACCGAGCACTTCCCCCAGGCGCAAAAGTCGATATGGGATTTCCATGGCATGTTCACCAGCTCGCGCCATGTGCCGGGCGTGAAGTACGCCGGGCTTATCCACCCCGGCCTGATCGGCTGCCTGCCCGATCGCAAGATGCTGGAGCAGTGGAACGCCCGTGAGCAGACCCTGATCGATTCAGACCCCACGGCCGGGCTGGCTAACCCGCCGTCGGCCGGAACGGCGCACATGGGCCGCCTCACGGGCGATGCCAAAGCCAAGGCAGCGGCCGAAGGCGCCCGCACCGTGCCACCGCGCGAGCATGGCGGTAACTGTGACATCAAGGACTTGTCGCGTGGCGCCAAGGTGTTCTTCCCGGTGTATGTGGACGGTGCCGGGCTGTCGGTGGGCGACCTGCACTTCAGCCAGGGCGATGGCGAGATCACCTTCTGCGGCGCTATCGAGATGGCGGGCTGGGTGCACATGAAGGTCACGCTCATCAAGGGCGGCATGGCCAAGTACGGCATCAAGAACCCCATCTTCAAGCCCAGCCCCATCACGCCCACCTACAACGACTACCTCATCTTCGAAGGCATCAGCGTGGACGAGAGCGGCAAACAGTACTACCTGGACGTGAACGTGGCCTACCGCCAGGCCTGCCTCAACGCCATCGAGTACCTCAAGAAGTTCGGTTACTCCGGTGCGCAGGCGTATTCCATTCTGGGGACGGCCCCCGTGCAGGGCCATATCAGCGGCGTAGTCGACGTGCCCAACGCCTGTGCCACGCTGTGGTTGCCCACGCAGATCTTTGACTTCGACATCAACCCGAGCGCAGCCGGGCCGATCAAGCACCTGGATGGCTCGGTGGTCATGCCGCTGTCGCCCGATCTGGTCTGACACACCTTGCCCTCACTCTTTTGCGCACGGAGCTGACATGCCCACCTACGACTACGCCTGTGCCCAGTGTGGCGGATTTGATGCCTTTCGCCTGGTGGCTGACCGCAACGAACCCGCTGCCTGCCCGGACTGCGGTGCAGCATCGCCG
This sequence comes from Acidovorax sp. BoFeN1, assembly GCF_003345135.1. NCBI lineage: Bacteria > Pseudomonadati > Pseudomonadota > Betaproteobacteria > Burkholderiales > Comamonadaceae > Acidovorax > Acidovorax sp. BoFeN1. The sequence goes on along the minus strand of NZ_QOZT01000004.1, from coordinate 57,818 downwards.
CGCGTGTTTGCCACCGCGCCGCGCCTGGCGCTCATGAGCGCATCCGCGCGCAGCGCCATCGCCACCAACGAGCGCGCGCGGCACGAGCCACAGCGCTCGGGCGACTACGCCCGCCTCAAGCACCCTGCAGGCTGTGGCTGCTGTTCTTCATCGCAGAGCCGCAAGGCGACGGTGACAGCGCCCAGCGGAGCCAAGGCGTTTCCCAGCAAACGGCCCTGGATGATCAGCCATTAATTGACAAGGAGAGCACGCCATGAACCACGGCGATATTTCAAGCAGCAAGGACACCGTCGGTGTGGCGGTGGTCAACTACAAGATGCCGCGCCTGCACACCAAGGCGCAGGTGCTGGACAACGCCCGCAAGATTGCGGACATGCTGGTGGGCATGAAGACGGGCCTGCCTGGCATGGATCTCGTGATCTTCCCCGAGTACAGCACCCACGGCATCATGTATGACGCCAAGGAGATGATGGACACCGCAGCCACCGTCCCCGGTGAAGAGACCGAAATCTTCGCCGCCGCCTGCCGCAAGGCCAAGGTGTGGGGTGTGTTCTCGCTCACAGGCGAGCGCCATGAAGAGCACCCGCACAAGGTGCCTTACAACACCCTGATCCTCATGAACGACCAGGGCGAGATCGTGCAGAAGTACCGCAAGATCATGCCTTGGACCCCCATCGAAGGCTGGTATCCGGGTGACAAGACCTATGTGAGCGAAGGCCCCAAGGGCCTGAAGATCAGCCTCATCATCTGCGACGACGGCAACTACCCCGAGATCTGGCGCGACTGCGCCATGAAGGGCGCCGAGCTCATCGTGCGCTGTCAGGGCTATATGTACCCTGCCAAAGAGCAGCAGATCCTGATGAGCAAGGCCATGGCCTTTGCCAACAACACTTACGTAGCCGTCGCCAATGCCGCCGGATTTGACGGGGTCTACAGCTATTTCGGCCACTCTGCGCTGATCGGCTTTGATGGCCGCACGCTGGGCGAGTGCGGCGAGGAGGAATATGGCGTGCAGTACGCCGCCCTGTCCACCAGCCTGATCCGCGATTTCCGCAAGAACGGGCAGTCCGAGAACCACCTGTTCAAGCTGCTGCACCGGGGCTACACCGGCATGATCAACTCGCGCGATGGGGATCAGGGCGTGGCAGCCTGTCCGTATGACTTTTACAACCGCTGGGTGAACGACCCCGAAGGCACGCGCAAGGCCGTGGAAGCCATCACCCGGCCCATGGTGGGCACCGAGGAATGCCCGATCGAGGGCATTCCGAACCCGGATAGCGGTGGCTACAGCTGACGCCAGGGGGTGTCGTGCGGGTTCGCCTTTTCGGCACAGTGGCGATGGCCTGAGATCTTCAAACAGGGGCAACTGCCTGTGGGAGCCGCAAACTCTGCCCGATAGTCGGCCCCCATGCGTGGGCCGTTTTTTTCTCTCCTGTGAATGTCGTCTTGTCCGCTGACCTGCGCCGTGCTTGTAGGCTGCATGGCCAACACGCCCATGCCGCGCGGCGAGGTCAAGGCGGCATCCGCTTTGCCCGCCGAGCTGGCCCCGTTCGACATGAACCGTGTGGCCATGCTGGCCATGCCTGAAAGCCGGGAGGGCCCGGTCCGGTCCATGGACACGGTCTTCGGCCTCCTGCCTGGTTCTACGGCTGAACGCCAATGCGTATGACCCGGTAAAATCCGCCGCTTGCCCAAGGAGCGTTGCAGCGGTCCCCTCACCACGAGAGGCCGTCAGGCTTGGGCACATATGATGAGCCGTTCAATATCTTGACCAGGTTCTCACCCCACCGCAACGACGCTCACCTGTTTTTACGCTGTTTCCTGCTGCACAGGTGAGTTCTATGTCCGCTGTATCCCTGCCCCCCATGAAGTTGTCCGGCCTGGAGCCTGTCTCCATTGGCGAGGGCACCCTGTTCGTCAACATCGGCGAGCGCACCAATGTCACCGGCTCCAAGGCGTTTGCCCGCATGATCCTGAACGGCCAGTACGAAGAGGCCCTGGCCGTGGCGCGCCAGCAGGTCGAAAACGGTGCGCAGGTCATCGACATCAACATGGACGAGGCCATGCTCGACAGCAAGGCCGCCATGGTGCGCTTTCTGCAACTGATCGCCTCCGAGCCCGACATTGCGCGCGTGCCCATCATGGTGGACAGCTCCAAGTGGGAGGTGATCGAGGCCGGGCTGCGCTGCATCCAGGGCAAGGGCATCGTCAACTCGATTTCCATGAAAGAGGGCGAGGAAAAGTTCCGGCACGAGGCGCGCCTGGTGCGCCGCTATGGCGCCGCTGCCGTGGTGATGGCGTTTGACGAAAAAGGCCAGGCCGACACCTACGAGCGCAAGATCGAAATCTGCGAGCGCGCCTACCGCATCCTGGTCGATGAGGTGGGTTTCCCGCCCGAAGACATCATTTTTGACCCCAACATCTTTGCCGTGGCCACCGGCATCGAAGAGCACAACAACTACGCGGTCGATTTCATCAACGCCACGCGCTGGATCAAGCAGCACCTGCCGGGTGCCAAGGTCTCGGGCGGCGTGAGCAACGTGAGCTTTTCCTTTCGCGGCAACGACCCCGTGCGCGAAGCCATCCACACCGTGTTCCTGTACCACGCCATCCAGGCGGGCATGGACATGGGCATCGTCAACGCGGGCATGGTGGGCGTGTACGACGACCTGGAACCCGTGCTGCGCGAGCGCGTGGAAGACGTGGTGCTCAACCGCCGCCCCGACGCCGGCGAGCGGCTGGTCGAGATTGCCGAAACCGCCAAGAGCGGTGCCAAGGACGAAAGCAAGCGACTCGAATGGCGCGGCACGCCCGAGCACCCCAGGACCGTGGGCGAGCGCCTGTCGCACGCGCTGGTGCACGGCATCACCGACTTCATCACCGAAGACACCGAAGAGGCCTACCGCGCCATCCTGGCCAAGGGTGGCCGTCCGCTGCATGTGATTGAAGGCCCGCTCATGGACGGCATGAACGTGGTGGGCGACCTGTTTGGCGCCGGCAAGATGTTCTTGCCCCAGGTGGTGAAAAGCGCCCGCGTGATGAAGCTGGCCGTGGCGCACCTGCTGCCCTACATCGAGGAAGAAAAGCGCCAGCTCGAAGCCGCCGGGGGCGACGTCAAGACCAAGGGCAAGATCATCATCGCCACGGTGAAGGGCGATGTGCACGACATCGGCAAGAACATCGTCACCGTGGTCTTGCAGTGCAACAACTTCGAGGTGGTGAACATGGGCGTGATGGTGCCCTGCCACGAGATTCTGGCGCGTGCCAAGGTCGAGGGCGCCGACATCGTGGGGCTCTCGGGCCTCATCACGCCCAGCCTTGAAGAGATGCAGTATGTGGCCGGCGAGATGCAGAAAGACGAGCACTTTCGCATCAAGAAGATTCCGCTGCTGATTGGCGGCGCCACCTGCTCGCGCGTGCACACGGCCGTCAAGATTGCGCCGCACTACGAAGGCCCCGTGGTCTATGTGCCCGATGCCTCGCGCAGCGTGAGCGTGGCGCAAAGCCTGCTGGGCGACAGCGTCGAAAGTTATGTGGCAGAGATCAACGCCGACTACGACAAGGTGCGCACCCAGCACGCCAACAAAAAGGCCACGCCCCTGTGGCCACTGGCCAAGGCGCGCGCCAACAAGACGCCCGTGGACTGGTCGGCCTACCAGCCCGCCGTGCCCCGCGCTCTGGGGCGCCGCGTGTTCAAGAATTTCGACCTGGCCGAGCTGGCCAGATACATCGACTGGGGCCCGTTCTTCCAGACCTGGGATCTGGCCGGCCCGTACCCCGCCATCCTGACGGACGAGGTGGTGGGCGTGGAAGCCTCGCGGGTGTTTGCCGACGGCCAGGCCATGCTCAAGAAAATCATTGAAGGCCGCTGGCTCACCGCCAGCGGGGTGATGGCGCTGCTGCCCGCCAACAGCGTGAACGATGACGACATCGAGTTCTACACCGACGACACCCGCACCGAGGTCGCCATGACCTGGTATGGCCTGCGCCAGCAGACCGAAAAGCATGTGATCGACGGCGTGACCCGGCCCAGCCGCTGCCTGGCCGATTTTGTGGCCCCCAAAAGCAGTGGCATCGCCGACTACGCAGGCATGTTTGCCGTCACGGCGGGCTTAGGGATCGAGAAGAAGGAAAAAGCCTTCATCGACGCGCTGGACGACTACTCGGCCATCCTGTTCAAAAGCCTGGCCGACCGTCTGGCCGAGGCCTTTGCCGAATGCCTGCACCATCGCGTGCGCACCGACCTGTGGGGCTATGCCGCTGGCGAGGCCCTCACCAGCGACGACATGGTCGCCGAGAAATACGTCGGCATCCGCCCGGCGCCCGGCTACCCTGCCTGCCCCGACCACAGCGCCAAAACCGCCCTGTTCCAGCAGCTGCAGTGCCAGGAGATCGGCATGTCCCTCACCGAGAGCCTGGCCATGACCCCCGCCGCCAGCGTGAGCGGTTTCTACATCGGCCACCCCGAGGCCGTGTATTTCAACGTGGGCAAGATCGGCGAAGACCAGCTGCACGACATGGCCCTGCGCCGTGGGATGGACGAGGCGGTGCTGGCAAGGCTGCTGGCCCCGAACTTGTGATGCTATGTAATTAATAGCTGGTGGCGCTTGCTGCTAAAGCGCTAGAAGCCGTTTTCTATGAAAAGTCAAAAGCCCCGCATGCGGGGCTTTTGTTCGTCAGCGGGGGCTGATGCCAAAGGGGTAAAAGGCGTCGGATATTTTTACAATCCGAGGTAAATTTTCGCGTAAGTCATTGATTTCATTGGATGGCATGGTGTGTGCTTTTGTAAGTTGAAACCGCAGTTTTCAGTGGTTACATACAAGGGGTTCAGGCCATGAAATTCAAAACCGTTGCAGCCATCGTCGCCGGCATGTTCCTTTCTGCAGCCGTTCATGCGGTGCCGATTGTCAACACCAACGTGCGCCCCGTGGTTCTTGGTGCCACCCCTGCAGGCGAGCAATCACTGCAAACCGTTTTGAACAGCGTGTTTGGCACCGGCGCGGTGAGCGCGGCCAACAACCAGAGCGCGGCAGGCCTGTGGGGCTCTGCGACGGGTTCGGCCACCACCATTCCTGCGTTGATCATCGAACAGACCGGTGGCGCTGCCAGCCAGAAATTTGGCATGTGGTTTGGTACCGATACCTCCAGCATTTACACCGTTGACCTGTTTTTTGGCGGTGCGGTAGGGGCGCCCAACACACTGCAGCAAAGTGCCGTCGGCATCGGCATTGGCGACGGTCAGATGATCATTTCCGCTGGCCCCACCTTCCAGAGCGCGTGCGGCACACAGGTCAATTGCGGCCTCTTCTCCAACGCGCTGATCAATCCCGACAGCTTCGGCTTTTATTTCGTCACAGGTGCGGGAAAAATCGCCTATTCCATTGACAGCATGAACCAGGGCGGAGTCACCGATTTTCTGGCGTTCCAGGGCGGCACATCGACCAACTGGATTTTTGCCTTTGAAGACGGCACCGACAATGACTTCCAGGACATGGTGGTGAAGGTGGAGTCCATTCAGGTTCCCGAGCCGGGCTCCCTGGCCCTGCTGGGCCTGGCCCTGGCGGGTGCGGCGGCTGCATCGCGCCGCAAGCAAAAACAAGCGTGAGAACCTGTATCGTTCCGGTGCGGTGATCGCACCAAGGGGGCTTGGGCCCCCTTTTTTCGTTTCAGGGGGCGGTGTCAGAGGGCTGCTCGGTGCCGGGGGTGGATGGCGCAGCCACCACAGCGCTTTGCGCCATCTCCAGCTGCATCATCACCATGTTGACCAGCGTGCTCACCGACGGCCGCCCTGTCTCGATGACGTAGTGCGCGGTTTCCCGGTACAGGGGGTCGCGTTGGGCGTACAGGTCGCGCAGCTTTCCCATGGGGTTGCCGCCCTGCAGCAGGGGGCGCGTTTTGTCGTGCTTGACGCGTTTGAAGATTTCTTCAGGCCATGCGCGCAGATACAGCACGTTGCCAAACTGGCGCAGCACCTCGCGGTTTTCAGGGCGCAGCACGGCGCCGCCGCCGGTGGACAGCACCATGCCGCCGGGCTGCTGCGTGATTTCGGCCAGCGCCTGCGCCTCAAGGTCGCGAAAGCGTGCCTCGCCTTCCGTCTCGAAGAAGCTGCGGATGGTGGTGCCAATGGTCTTTTCCAGCCAATGGTCCAGGTCAATGAACGGCACCCCGGCCCGGTGGGCCAGCTGCCGGCCGACGGTGGATTTGCCCGAGCCGGGCATGCCGACGAGTGCGCAGCGAATGTGCATAAATGGTGTCCTGTTTTCTTGACTGCCCAACTTCAGGCCGAGTGTACGGTGGTGCCCCGGGGTGCGGTCGCCCGTGCGTTACGCAGTGCCTTGTTCAGCGCCTTGAAGCGCAGCGCAGCCCGGCTCCGCTGCAGCCCACCGGGCAGGCGTTGCTGTGGGAGGTGGACTACCCCGGCTTCCCTGTCTGTCTGATGGGCAGCCAGGCCTTATGCCTGTAGGCTTGCGCGCATGAATGCCCCTCAAGATGACAAGCCCGCGCTGGCGGTGGTGCACCGCGTCCGTATGCTGCTTCCCGTGCGGCGGGCGGTGTGGTTGTGGGCAGATGCCGACGGCGCCCGCATGAGCGCGGCGATGTCGTTCTACGGCATCCTGAGCCTGGCGCCTTTGCTGGTGCTGCTGGTGGCCGGGCTGGGTTGGTGGCTGGACCGCGACAGCCTGCAGCAGGGGTTGATTGCGCAGATTGGCACCATCGTGGGCGAGCAGGGTGCGGCGGTGATTCGCCAGGCCCTGAGCAGCGCCCAGGAGCCCTCGCAGGGGTTGCTGGCCTCGTTGCTGGGCTTTTTGGTGCTGCTGTTTGGCGCCACCGGGGTGTTTGGCGAGCTGCAGTCTGCGCTGCAGCGGCTGTGGACCCACGGGCACGATGAGGTGCCCCCGCTGCCGTGGTGGCACGGTGCTTCGCTGCGCCTGCGCGGCGTGGCCTATGTGCTGGCGTTTGGCTTTCTTCTGCTGGTGTCGCTGGCCGTCTCGACGCTGCTGAACCTGTTCACGGGCTGGGCAGGCAACTGGTTGCCCATCGCTCCACTGCTGCGGGTGCTCAACGAAGCCACCTCGTTTGCCGTGTGCGCGGCCCTATTTGTGGGCCTGATGCGCATGAGTGCGGGCCCCAAGCCCCGGCTGCGGTATCTGTGGCTGGGTGCGTTCATGGGGGCCTCGCTGTTCACGGCGGGGCGGCATGTGCTGGCGGTCTATCTGTCGACTGCGGCGGTGGTTTCGGCTTACGGGGCGGCCGGTTCGCTGGTGGTGCTGCTGATGTGGATCTATTTCTCGTCGGCGGTGTTGCTGTTTTCTGCCGGGTGCGCGCGTGCCTACGAAGAAGCGCTGGGTCCCACCGCGCCGCAATGAGCGATTGCTGAAGGTTCTTACCCCCGCTTACATGGGTGGTGCGCGTTCCGAGCAGCGCAGTGTGTAACTTCAAGGCAGACCTGCGACCCGTGTTGCAGACGAACGTTTCGATCTGTCGAGAAAGGCAACAACCATGCAACCAACCCCCTCTGCGGTGCCCAGCGCACCCTTGGCCACAACCCCGGCAGGCGTTCCACTGAAATGGCTGTGGGCGGCCATTGCCGCGCTGGGCCTGTGCGTGCTGGCGCTGGGCGCAACCCTGGTGGCGCAGCAGCGCCCGGGCGCGGTGTCCGAACACGAGGCCCTGGCGTCGCCTGCGCCGCGCACGCCAGAGTCAGAAATAATTGATGAAAAAAGGCCTGTAGCGCTTAACCAGCGTGCGCAAGCAGCTCCTGAATACGGAGCAAGCCGGGCGCTTGCCCCAGCGCCGGTGCAACGGGCTGCCGCCCGCGCTTACCCGCAAGCGCCGCAGCAGTCGCGGTACGACGAAGCCCCCGGGCGGGATGCGCGCCATGAAATGGCCCGGGCCCCGGTGTGTGCGGTTTGCGGCCGCATTGAATCGGTGCAGGCCGTGCAGCACGCAGCCCCCGCCACGGGCGTGGGCGCGGTAGCTGGTGGCGTGCTGGGCGCGGTGGTGGGCAACCAGGTGGGCAAGGGCTCGGGCCGCACAGCCGCCACGGTGCTGGGCGCTGTGGGCGGCGGTTACGTGGGCCACACGGTAGAGCAGCGCACCCGCACCCAGACGGTGTACGAGGTGCGCGTTCGCATGGACGATGGCTCGGTGCGCCGCTTCACGCGCTCGCAGCCTGTGCCCGAAGGCGCGCCGGTGCGTTTGCAGGGCAAGGGATTTCAGCTGGTCTGAAGCCCGATTGCCGGGGGGTGACGGTGGCTGCAGGCTTTCTTCGCGCAGCATGTCGCGCATGCTTGAACTTCTTGATCGTTCCAGACGGTGTGGAGGGCATCGCATCGTGCGCGATCAGGCGCTCGGGGATGGACTGCTCGGCAGTCTTCTGGTCTTTCAGAATCTGCACCAGTCGTGGCGGGACAATGGCTTGCCCGGGCTTGGGCGCCACCACGGCGCAGACGCGCTCGCCCAGGCGCTCGTCGGGGGTAGGCCACGATGGCGGCCATGGCGTTGGCCGGGTGGCGGCAGAGCAGCGATTCGACCTAGACCACCGGAATGTTGTCGCCGCCGCGGATGATCACGTCCTTGCCGTGGCCGATGGTGCGCAAATGACCACAAAACCAGTCCCGGGTTTGGAACATCACAGGTCGTTCTCGCCTGGCAGGCGCTGAAACCACAACTGAAACGCACCGCAAACCGATAGCGGTGATCGCTGCAAATCCGAGCGGTTCCATGTGCTGGGCCGAAGGGGCTGACGTGCCATTCGGTATTCTGCAATACGGAATGTAGGCGCCTGCTGGTTGCGGGGCGGGACCCGAAAGACGGATGCAAAAATCAGTAACAGCTGCCAAAAGTCATCTGTGCGACTCCAAGTGCCGTTCGTTCATGGGTGTTTACCCTACAGTCGTTCCGCAATGCAGAATTCATCCTCTGGCCACGTATGTCGTGCGCTAAGCTGTGTCGGCACTCACCTCAAATTCCGGCGCGTAACGCCCGGACAACCTTCAGGAGCCAGATGATGCAGAAACTCCCGGACTTGGGGCCACATGCCCGCAGGGCAAGGTCGCCGCAGCATGATGGGCGGGCCTGGTGCCCTGCCCATTCCACCGCCAGGAGGGCCAGGTGATGGAAATGTTTTTGCAACAGGTGCTCAACGGCCTGACGCTGGGCGGTATCTATGGCCTGGTGGCCCTGGGCCTGACGCTGGTGTACGGCATCCTGCACGTGCCCAACTTTGCCCACGGCGCCTTCTACATGTTCGGCGCTTTCGCGTCTTTCCACCTCATGTCGGCCTGGGGCTGGAACTACTGGCTGGCCATGGGGGGCTCCGCCCTGTGCGTGGCCTTGATCGCGGTGCTGGCCGAGCGGCTGGTGTTCCACCCGCTGCGCAACGCCTCGGGCCTGCACCCCATGATCGCGGCCATCGGCGTGCTGCTGTTTCTGGAGGCTGCCGCGCAGGCCATCTGGGGCGCCGACTTCCACCGCATGCAGACGCCCTACAACGGCATCATCGAGCTGGCGGGCGTTACGGCGCCGGTGCAGCGCCTGCTGATCATCGGCGCCGCGTTCACGCTGATGGTGGTGCTGCACCTGTTCCTGAAGAAGACGGTGATGGGCTCGACCATCATCGCCATGGCGCAGAACCGCGATGGCGCTTCATTGGTGGGCATTGACGCCAACCGCGTGGCCATGCTCACCTTCGCCATCTCGGGTGTGCTTGCCGCCGTGGCGGCCACGCTGTATGCGCCCATCAACCTCGTGTACCCGGCCATGGGGCACCTGGTGATCACCAAGGCCTTCGTCATCATCATCCTGGGCGGCATGGGCAGCGTGCCGGGTGCCATTGTGGGCGGCCTGATCATCGGCTTTGCCGAGAGCTTTGGCGCCTTCTACATCTCCACCGACTACAAAGACATCATCGCTTTCATGCTGCTGGTGTTTATTTTGTCGCTGCGCCCGCAGGGCCTGTTCACCAAGGGAGTGCGCTGACCATGGCTTATCTCCAAGGCAAACTGGGCTGGGCCCTGCTGCTGGCCGCGGGCCTGCTGTTTCCGCTGTTCACGGGCAACGACTACCACCTCACGGTGATGGGCACGGCCTATATCTTCGCCATTGCCACCATCGGGCTGAACCTCATCACCGGCTATACCGGGCAGTTCAACCTGGCGCACGCGGGCTTCATGGCCGTGGGGGCCTACACCGTGGGCATTCTCACGGTGGACCACGGCTGGTCGTTCTGGGGCGCCTTTGCGCTGTCGGGCGTGGTCACGGCGTTCCTGGGCTACTTCATCGGCATCCTGTCGCTGCGACTCAAGGGGCACTACTTCTCGATCTTCACGCTGTGCGTGGGTTACATCATGTTTCTGGTGATCGAAAAGTGGGAAGGGCTGACGCACGGTACCGTGGGCATCATGGGCATCCCGGCGCCCGAACCGATTGGCGCGATCCGCTTCGACACGCCGCTGGCGCTGTACTACCTGGTGTTCTTCTGGCTGGTGGTCGGCCTGTGGGCCATGCGCCGCATCGTCAACTCGCTGCTGGGCCGCACCTTCATGGCGATTCGCAACAGCGATGAACTGGCCGAGTCGCTGGGCATCAACCTCATGCGCAACAAGACGCTGGCTTTCATGCTGTCGGTTTTTTATGCGGGTATGGCGGGCGGCCTGTATGCGGGCTATGTGCGCTTCATTGGCCCCGGTGTGGCCGGTGTCGAGCACACCTTTGACATGACCATGTACATGATCATCGGTGGCCTGGGCACCCTGCTGGGGCCGCTGCTGGGCGCGCTGGCCATGCCGTGGCTCACGCAGTACCTGCAGTTTTTGCAAGAGTATCGTTTCCTCGTTTTCGGGCCCATCCTGGTGCTGCTGGTGATTTTTGTCCCGCACGGCATCGTGGGCACTTATCTGGGCTGGCGTGCGCGCCGCGCCGCACAGGGAGGCCAGCATGCTCAAGATTGAACATCTCACCAAGCGCTTTGGCGGGCTGGCGGCAGTCAACAACGTCAGCACTCTCATCGAGACGGGCAAGATCAACGCCATCATCGGCCCCAACGGTGCGGGCAAGACGACGTTCTTCAACCTCATCAGCGGCGTGCACCGCCCCACCTCGGGCACCATCACGCTCGAAGGCCGTGACGTGACCTCGTTGCGCACCGACCAGGTGGCGCACCTGGGCGTGGCACGCACTTTCCAGACCACGGCGCTGTTCGACATGGCCTCGGTGCTCGACAACCTCATCGTCGGCCACCGCCTGCGCACCAAATCGGGCCTGCTGGACGTGCTGCGCGGCTCCAGCCTGCTGCGCGAGGAAGAGCGCATCTGCCGCGAAAAAGCGCGCGACGCGCTGAACTTCGTCGGCCTCTCGCACCTCGAAAACCGCATGGCGGGCGACATCTCGCAGGAAGAGCGCAAGCGTGTGGCCTTTGCGCTGGCCCTGTCCACTGGCCCGCGCCTGCTGCTGCTCGATGAGCCCGCCGGCGGCGTGAACCCCGATGAAACCCAGGGCCTGGCCGACCTCATCCGCAAGATGGTGCAAAGCGGCCTGACCGTTTGCCTGATCGAACACAAGATGAACATGATCATGAGCCTGGCCGACAAGATTCTCGTGCTCAGCTACGGCGAAAAAATCGCCGAAGGCACGCCCGCCGAGATCCGCGCCAACCCGGCCGTGATCGATGCCTACCTGGGGAGCGAGCATGCTGACGCTTGAGAACGTTTCGCTGAACTACGGCAGCTTCACCGCCCTCAACGGCGTGAGCCTGCACGCCGGCCAGGGCGAACTGGTGGTGCTGCTGGGTGCCAACGGCGCCGGCAAAAGCTCTATCTTTCTCACCATCAGCGGCATCCACAAGGCAGCGGGCGGCAGCATCCGCTATGGCGACAAGAGTCTGGTGGGCATGAAGCCCTCGCAAATCGTGGCCAACGGCGTGGTGCAGTGCCCCGAGGGGCGCAAGCTGTTCCCCGGCATGTCGGTGCTCAAGAATCTGATGCTCGGCGCCTACGTGCACCGCGGCGACGGCGCCGCCAACCGGCAGCGGCTTGAGGAAGTGATGGCGCTGTTCCCCATCCTCGACCAGAAAAAGGACGACCCGGCCGGCTCGCTCAGCGGCGGCCAGCAGCAGATGGTGGCCATCGGCCGCGCGCTGATGGGCCGACCCAAGGTGCTGCTGCTCGACGAGCCCTCGCTGGGCCTGGCGCCGCTGGTCATCAAGCAGACCTTCGAGGTCATCCAGCGCATCAACCAGGCCGGCACCACGGTGCTGCTGGCCGAGCAGAACGCGTTTGCCGCACTGAAGATCGCGCACCGTGCCTACGTCATCGAGAGCGGCCGCATCGTCATGGAGGGCGACCGCGAGAGCCTCATGAACAACGAAGCGGTCCGCAAGGCCTACATCGGCGCCTGATTTCCCCTTTCTTTCCACCACTAGGAGACAGCATGAAACGCAAGACCATTCTTCGCCTGTGCGCCAGCACCTTCGCCGCCACGCTGCTGGGCGTTGCCCCGGCCATGGCCCAGCAGGTCGTCAAGATCGGCTACTCCGGCCCCCTGAGCGGCGGCGCCGCGCTGTACGGCAAGAACGTGCTCAGCGGCATGGAAATGGCCATCAAGGAAATCAACGAGGCCGGTCTGGAAGTGGCGGGCCAGAAGGTGAAGCTGGAAGTCGTCGCCCTGGACGACAAGTACAACCCGTCCGAGACCGCCATCAACACCCAGCGCCTGGTGCAGGAGCACAAGGCTGCCGCCGTGCTGGTGCCGCACTCGGGCGGCAGCTTTGCCGTGCAGGCCATCAATGAGCAGCAAAAGGTGCTGCTGCTGTCGTACACCAGCGTGCCGCAGATCACCGAGAAGGGCAACAAGCTCACGCTGCGCATTCCGCCCGAGTTCACTTCCTACATCAAGCCTTTCGTGAGCCACGCCATGGGCAAATACGGCAAGAACGTGGCCGTGGCCAATGCCGACCACGACTACGCCAAGGCCTGGACGGCAGCGTTCAAGCCCGCCTGGGAAGCGGCCGGCGGCAAGGTCGTGGCCGAAAACCCGATGTCGTACAACCGTGCCACCGACTTCTACAGCGGCGTGAGCCGCGTGCTGGCGTCCAAGCCCGATGTGCTGTTCATCGGCGGCGCCTCCGAGCCCACGGGCCTGGTGGTCAAGCAGGCGCGCGAGCTGGGCTTCAAGGGCGGCTTCGTCATCATCGACCAGGCCAAGATGGACGAGATCGGCAAGATCACCGGCGGCTATGGTCCGCTGGAAGGCTCCATTGGCGTGCTGCCGGTGGTGGAAGACAGCACGGCCGTAACCAAGGCCTTTGTGGAGCGCTTCCGCAAGCTCAACCCGGGCCGCGACCCGAGCTCGGAGGTGTCGCTGAACTACACCGCCGTGCACGCCACCGCGCTGGCCATGAAGATGGCCGGCAGCACCAGCGATGCAGCGGCCATTCGCGCCAATCTGGACAAGGCTTTCAAGGCCCTGCCCGATGCGCACAACCCGCACGACATCAACGGCGTGAACGAACGCGGTGGCTCCACGGCCAACACCCGCGTGGCCGTGGTTGAAAACGGCAAGATCCGCGAGATCCGACTGAGCGATCTGGCCAAGTAAGCCAGGCGCGAGAACACAAGGCCCGCCATCGCAAGATGGCGGGCCTTTTTTTCAGAGGGCGGCGTACACGAGGGCCGGGTACAGCTCGCAAAGGTAGCGCAACTGCCCGGGGGCCTGGGTGAGCAGGATGGCAAACAGGTCTTCGACCGGGTCCACGAAGAAGAAGGTGCCCCCGAGGCCGCTCCAGCTGTACTGCCCGGCAGAGCCTGGGCGCGTGGCCAGGCCGGCTGCTGTGCGCACGGCCACGCCCAGGCCAAAGCCGTGGCCGGTGGGCAGAATGTCGCCCGCCACGGGCAGGGCGCCCAGGTGGTCGGCCGTCATGAAATCCACCGTGGCGCCGCCTAGCAGGCGCACGGGGCCGTGCGGGCCCGGTGCGGTGCCCCGGCCCAGCATCAGCTGCAGAAAGCGTGCGTAGTCGCTGGCGGTGGATACCAGCCCGCCGCCGGCCGACTCGAACACGGGGGGTGCGGTCACGTCGATCAGCGCCACCTTCAGGCCGGTCTGCGGGTCGAGTGCAAAGGGCTCGGCCAGGCGGTGCTGCTGCGCTGCGGGCACCGAAAAACCGGTGTCGTGCATGCCCAGCGGGCCGAACACGCGCCGCTGCAGGATGGCGCCCAGCGGCTCGCCCTCGATCACCTCCAGCACAGCGCCCAGCACATCGGTGGCGCGGCTGTATTCCCAGCAGGTGCCGGGGGCGTGTACCAGCGGCAGCGGGCCGAGTGCGGCCGCCAGCTCGGTGTTGTTGTGGCGGCGCGATCCGATGCGCGCGGCGCGGTAGGCGTCAGGCACGGTGCCCAGGTCCCAGGCGTAGCTCAGGCCGGCGGTGTGGCGCAGCAGGTCGTGCACGGTGGCCTCGCGCGGGGCGGGGGTGGTGGCGCCCGTGGCCGGGTCGTGCACCTGCTGCGCGGCAAAGGCGGGCAGGTAGCGGGCCACCGGGTGCGACAGCAACAGGCGGCCTTCTTCCATCAGCATCATCGCCACCAGCGAGGCGATGGGCTTGGTCATCGAGTAGATGCGAAACACCGTGTCCGGCGCCATGGCGGGCGTTGCCGTTTCGGCGGAGGGCGGGCGCTGGTGGCCCACGGCCTCGTGCAGCACGGTTTGGCCCCGGTGGTGCACCAGGGCCACGGCGCCGGGCACCAGGCCCTGGTCCACATGGGTTTGCAGCACGGAGCGCAGGCGGGCGAGGGCCTCGGGGTTCATGGTTTCAAGCATTTTTGGCCTCCAGCCCTTGATGTATAAGCGCTGACAGCTATCATAAAGAGAGCGATTTGCGATGGTGTGCGAGGCAGGTCACCCGGCGGTGCGCGCAGGCTCCTGCTCCTGCAATGCGCGCCACTGCACCTTGCCGGTGCCCGATTTGGGCAGGCTGTCGGCAAACTGCACGATCCGCGGGCTCTTGTAGGCTGCCATGTGGCCGTGCGCCCAGTCGACGATCTCCTGCTCGCTCACCTGGCCCTTGAAGGCCTCGCGCAGCACCACCACGGCCTTCACGGTCTCGCCCCGGCGCTCGTCGCGCGCGGCAATCACGCAGACCTCCTGGATGGCGGGGTGGGCGTACATCAGCGCTTCCACCTCGGCCGGCCAGACCTTGAAGCCGCTGGCATTGATCATGCGCTTGATCCGGTCCACCATGTAAAAGTAGCCGTGCTCGTCGGTGCGGGCCAGGTCGCCGGTGCGCAGAAAGCGTTTGCCGTCCAGGGTGACAAAGGCGGCTTCGGTGGCCTGGGGCTGGCCCCAGTAGCCCTGCATGACCTGCGGGCCGTGCACGATGATTTCGCCCACCTCGCCCGGGGGCAGTTCGGCCAGGGTGGCCGGGTCGACCACGCGGGCGTCCACGTCGAAGATCGGGATGCCCAGGCACTGCTTCATGGGCCGCTCGGGCGGGTTGATGTGCGTGGGCGCAATCGTTTCGGACATGCCATAGCCTTCGATGTAGTCGAGCCGGCACAGCTCCTTGAGCCGCGTGGCCACGGCCTCGGGCATGGCCGCACCGCCGCCGCTCAGGCGGCAGATGCTGGAGAGGTCGTATTCGGCCAGGCGCGGGTTGGACAGCAGATCCACCACCATGGTCACGATCATCTGCGTGCCCGTGACGCGGTAGCGCTGGATGAGCTGCGCGGCGGCGTCGCGGTCCCAGCGCGGCAGCAACACGATGGTGGCGCCCACGTAGAGCGAGCCGTTCATGCCGTTCTGCATGCCGGTGACGTGGAACAGCGGCAGCACCACCAGCGACACCGCGTCCTGCGGCGTGCCCAGCCACTGCGTGCCGGCGACGGTGTTGTACATCACGCTGCGGTGCGTGTGCATGCAGCCCTTGGGGTGGCCCGTGGTACCCGAGGTGTAGGGCATCACGGCCAGGTCATCGGGGCCGGCCTGGATGGGCGCGGGGCGCAGGCCGGCGGCCAGTGCGTCCGTCCAGTGCACGGCGCCGGGCTCGGTGACAGGCTCGCGCGGCGCATGCACGAAGGTCGGCACCGGCAGATCGGTGGGTGCGGTGGCGTAGTCGCTGTAGGCCGCCACCACGGCATGGCGCAGGCCGGGCGCGGCGGGATCGGCCGCGGCGGCAGCCAGGCCTTCGCGCAGCAGCGGCCGCACCTGGGCGAACAGGTCTTGCGGCGCAACAATGGTGCGGGCGCCGGCGTCGCTCACGTAATGGCGCAGTTCCTCGGTGAGGTTCATCGGGTTCACCGGCACGACCACCGCGTCGGCACGCAGGATGGCGTAGAAGCCGATGACGAACTGTGGGCTGTTCTGCATGTAGAGCAGCACGCGGGCGCCCTTGCGCACGCCGCACACCTGCTGCAGGTGGGCCGCCAGGCGCTCGGTTTCGTCCTGCAGGCGGGCGTAGGAAACGACCGAATCGTAGAACACCAGCGCCGCCTTGTCGGGGTAGCGCAGGGCCGAGACTTCGATGTTGCGGTAGAGGTGCGTGGCGGGCACGGTGAGGTGGCGCGGCAGCATGCGCGGCCAGTGGGCGAAATGGCGGTCGGACATGGGTGATTCGTTGGCTATGGGGTTTCAGTGATCCGTGGTGCATCGCCGCCCGTAGGCGTGTGGCACTGGCGCCGCGCCACGGGTCAGAAGGCCGCGGAGCAGGCCATGCCAGCGGACGCCGTGGAACGGGCCTGGCCCGGCCACGGGCGTCGTCCCCCTGGGGGGAAGGCGCGAAGCGACTCAGGGGGGGTTACTTCAGGTACCGGGCCAGTTCCATCTTGCCGATCTGGTTGCGGTGCACCTCGTCGGGGCCGTCGGCAAAACGCAGCGTGCGCGCGCTGGCGTAGGCGGCGGCGAGCGGGAAGTCGTCGCTCACGCCCGCGCCGCCATGCACCTGCATGGCCCAGTCGATCACCTGGCAGGCCATGCTGGGCGCGGCCACCTTGATCATGGCGATTTCCTTCTTGGCCACCTTGTTGCCCACGGTGTCCATCATGTAGGCAGCGTTGAGCACCAAGAAGCGCGCCTGGTCGATCAGGATGCGCGCGTTGGCGATGCGCTCGCGCGTCACGCCCTGGTCGGCCACGGGGCGGTGAAAGGCCACGCGGCTGAGCGCCCGTTTGCACATGAGTTCGAGCGCCCGCTCGGCCACACCGATCAGGCGCATGCAGTGGTGGATGCGCCCGGGGCCCAGGCGCCCCTGGGCGATCTCAAAGCCCCGGCCCTCGCCCAGCAGCACGTTGCCCACCGGCACGCGCACGTTGTCAAAGCTCACCTCGCCGTGGCCGTGCGGGGCGTGGTCGTAGCCGAACACGGGCAGGGCGCGCTCCATGGTCACGCCCGGGGTCTTCATGGGCACGAGGATCATCGATTGCTGGCTGTGGCGGCTGGCGTGGTCGGGGTCGGTCTTGCCCATGAAAATCAGGATCTCGCAGCGCGGGTCGGGCGCGCCCGAGGTCCACCACTTGCGGCCGTTGATCACGTACTCGTCACCGTCGCGCTCGACGCGCGCCTCGATGTTGGTCGCGTCCGACGAGGCCACGGCGGGCTCGGTCATGGCGAAGGCCGAGCGGATGGTGCCGTCGAGCAGGGGCAGCAGCCAGCGCTGTTGCTGCTCCTGGGTGGCGTAGCGCACCAGGGTCTCCATGTTGCCGGTGTCGGGCGCCGAGCAGTTGAAGGCCTCGGGCGCCACATGCGAGCGGCCCATGATTTCGCACAGCGGAGCGTATTCGAGGTTGGTCAGGCCCGCGCCGTATTTCGACTCGGGCAGGAACAGGTTCCACAGGCCGGCCGCCTTGGCCTGGGCCTTGAGCTGTTCCATCACCTTGGTGGGCTGCCAGGGGTTGCCGGCCTTGCGGTTCTCGGCCACCTCGTGGTGGTACACGGCCTCTGCCGGGTAAATATGCTCTTCCATGAAGGCCGTCAGGCGCTTTTGCAGGTCCACGACCTTGGGGGAGTAAGAGAAGTCCATGAGTCAATCCTTTGAAAAAATACCGAGGCCGATGGGATGGGCGCTGCCCACGCCATGGCAGACGAACAAGGGCCGCCCCGCAGCGAGAGAAGCGGGAAGGCGCGCAGCGCCTCAGGTTGTCATATCAGGCTCGCGCCGCCATCGACCACGATGCCCTGGCCGGTGATGTGGCGTGAAGCGTCGGAGGCCAGAAAAACCACTGCGCCCTTGAGGTCCTCGTCGCCGCCGATGCGGCGCAGCGGTGTGCGCTCGACCATGGCAGGGCCGAGCTTTTCGATCAGGCCGTTGGCCAGCTTGCTCGGGAAGAAGCCCGGGCAGATGGCGTTGACGCGGATGCCGTAGTGGCCCCACTCGGACGCCAGCGTGCGCGCGAAATGCAGCGCGGCAGCCTTGGAGGTGTTGTAGGCGATGGTGTTCATGCCGGGCGGCGTGCCCTTGATGGCGGCCACCGACGCGGTGATGATGATGTTGCCCCGGCCCTTGGGAATCATCACGCGCTTGCCCACCTCGCGCGAGAGGAAGAAGGGCGCGTTCACGTTCAGGTCCATCACCTTGTTCCAGGCGGCGTCGGGGTAGTCCTCGGCGTTGGCGCCCCAGGTGGCGCCGGCGTTGTTCACCAGGATGTCGATGGTGCCAAAGCGCGCCAGCACCTGATCCACCATGGCGGGAATCTGGTCGAACTTCGACAGGTCGTTGACCACGGTCTCGACCTCGTAGCCCAGGCCTTCAAGGTGCGCCTTGGCCTGCGCCAGTTCGTCGGCCTTGCGCGCCGAGATGGCGAGTTTGGCGCCCATCTCGCCCAGCGCCTCGGCCATCTGCAGGCCCAGGCCGCGCGAGCCTCCGGTGACGAGGGCGACCTGCCCGGTCAGATCAAAAAGTTGTTTCACACTCATGGCTGTTGCTCCTTGGTTGTTCATGGCCCACGCTCGGGCCGTTGTTTCAGCACACTTCGAAAAGACCGGCCGCGCCCTGGCCGCCGCCGATGCACATGGTGACCACCACGTACTTCACGCCCCGGCGCTTGCCCTCGATCAGGGCGTGGCCCGTCAGGCGCGAGCCCGACACGCCATAAGGGTGGCCCACGGCGATGGCGCCGCCGTTGACGTTGAGTCGTTCGTCCGGGATGCCCAGCTTGTCGCGGCAGTACAGCACCTGCACGGCGAAGGCTTCGTTCAGCTCCCACAGGCCGATGTCATCAACCTTCAGGCCGGCCTTGGCCAGCAGCTTGGGCACGGCGAACACCGGGCCGATGCCCATCTCGTCGGGCTCGCAGCCCGCCACGGCGAAGCCGCGGAAGATGCCCAGGGGCTGCAGGCCGCGCCGTTCGGCGAGCTGGCGGTCCATCAGCACGCAGGCCGAGGCACCGTCCGAGAACTGGCTCGCGTTGCCGGCGGTGACCACGCCGCCGGGCAGGGCGGCGCGGATCTTCTGCACGGCCTCCAGGGTGGTGTCGGGGCGGATGCCCTCGTCGGAATTGATCGTCACCTCTTTCATGGTGATGCGGCCCGTGGCCTTGTCCACCACGCCCATGGTGGTCTTCATGGGGGCGATCTCGTCTTTGAAGAGCCCTGCGGCCTGCGCGGCAGCAGCGCGCAGCTGGCTGCGCACGCCGTATTCGTCCTGCGCCTGCTTGCCAATGCCGTAGCGCTGGGCCACCTGTTCGGCGGTCTGCAGCATGTTCCAGTAGATCTCGGGCTTGTGCTCGACCAGCCAGGGGTCGCGCCGCATGTGGGTGTTGGCCTCGTTCTGTACGCACGAGATGCTCTCCACGCCGCCCGCCACATATACCTGGCCCTCGCCCGCGATGATGCGCTGCGCGGCCAGCGCGATGGTCTGCAGGCCCGAGGAGCAGAACCGGTTCACGGTCATGCCCGCGGTGGTGATGGGTAGGCCGGCGCGCAGCGCGATCTGGCGCGCCACGTTGCCGCCGGTGGTGCCCTCGCCGAAGGTGCCGCCCATGATGACGTCCTCGACCTCGGCCGGGTCAATGCCCGCGCGCGCCACGGCGTGCTGCACGGCATGCCCGCCCAGCGTGGGGCCGTAGGTCATGTTGAAGGCACCCTTCCAGCTCTTGGCCAGGCCGGTGCGGGCGGTGGAAACGATCACTGCTTCTGTCATGGTGTGCTTGTCCTGTGGTGGTGTTATTCCTTTTCCAAATCATTCGTGTCTAGGCGCGAAGCCGCAGACAGTGCTTGAGCACGGCAAGGCGGAGCAACAACGACACGGATGGTTTAGAAATGGAATTAGTTGAAGCTCCGGCCTTCTTCGGCCAGTCGCACGAGCAGCGGCGCGGGCTGCCAGGAGGCGTCGGCGCCGCTCTCGCTGGCGAAGCGGCGCAGGCTGCGCACCACCTGGGGCAGGCCCACGGTATCGGCGTACAGCATGGGGCCGCCCCGGTGCAGCGGGAAGCCGTAGCCGTTGAGGTAAACCAAGTCGATGTCCGAGGCGCGCGCGGCGATGCCTTCCTCGAGAATGCGCGCACCCTCGTTCACCAGCGCGAAGATGCAGCGCTCGACGATTTCCTCGTCGCTGATCTTGCGCGGCGTGATGCCGTGGGCTGCGCGGTAGTCGGCGATGAGCTGCTCGGTCACGCTGTCGGGCAGGGGGTTGCGGTTGCCGGCCTCGTAGCGGTACCAGCCCGCGCCCGTCTTCTGGCCGAAGCGCCCGGCCTCGCAGAGCTTGTCGGCCACGATGGGCTTCATCTCCGTGCCCGCCTCGGCGGCCTTGCGCTTGCGCGTGGCCCAGCCGATATCGAGGCCCGCGAGGTCGCCCATGCGGAACGGCCCCATGGCCAGGCCGAACTTCTGCAGCGCGCCGTCGATCTGCTGCGGCAGGGCGCCGGCGTTGATCAGGCCCTGGGCGGCCGCGCCGTAGCGCGCCAGCATGCGGTTGCCGATGAAACCGTCGCACACGCCCGAGACCACGGCCACCTTCTTGATCTGCTTGGCGAGCTGCAGGCTGGTGGCCAGCACGTCGGGCGCGGTCTGGGCGCCGCGCACGATTTCCAGCAGGCGCATCACGTTGGCCGGGCTGAAGAAGTGCAGGCCGATCACGTCCTGCGGGCGCTGCGTGAAGGTGGCGATGCGGTCGATGTCGAGGTACGAGGTGTTGGACGCCAGGATGGCGCCGGGCTTGGCCACGGCGTCGAGCTGGCGGAACACGGCCTCCTTCACGCCCATTTCCTCGAACACGGCTTCAACGATGAGGTCGGCGTCCTTCAGCGCGGCGTATTCCAGCGTGGGCGTGATGAGACCCATGCGCTGCTCCACCTGCTCGGGCTTGAGCTTGCCCTTCTTCATGGAGTTCTCGTAGTTCTTGCGGATGGTGGCCAGGCCCCGGTCCAGCGCTTCCTGCTTCATCTCCAGCAGCACCACGGGGATGCCGGCGTTGAGGAAGTTCATGGTGATGCCGCCGCCCATGGTGCCGGCGCCGATCACGCCCACGCGGGCGATGGGGCGGAGTACCGTGCCCTCGGGCAGGCCCGGCACCTTGGCGGCCGCGCGCTCGGCCTGGAACACATGGCGCAGCGCGCGCGACTCGGGCGTCTGCATCAGCGCCTGGAACAGCGTGCGCTCGGTCTGCAGGCCCTCGTCGAAAGGCTTGAGCGAGGCCGCCACGGCCTCCACGCACTGCAGCGGCGCCGGGAAGGGCTTGCTCGCCGCAGCCACGGTGTTGCGCGCGAACTGCAGGAAAGCGTCGGCGTTGGGCTGCTGGACCTTCAGGTCGCGGGCGCGCGGCAGCGGTTCGCCCCGCGCCGCCACCTGGGCGGCGAAGGCCACCGCGCCTTCGACCAGGTCGCCCTCGATCAGCGCATGTACCAGCGGCGTGCCCGCGAAGGCATTGGCGGGCACGGGCTGGCCCGAGACGATCATGTTCAGCGCCGGCTCCAGGCCGATCAGCCGCGGCAGGCGCTGCGTGCCACCCGCGCCGGGCAGCAGGCCCAGCTTCACTTCGGGCAGGCCGAGCGAGGCGTCGGGTGCTGCCACGCGGTAGTGGCAGCCCAGCGCCAGTTCCAGACCGCCGCCCAGGCACACGCCGGCGATGGCGGCCACGACCGGCTTGCTGGAACCATCGAGCGCGCGGATCACGCTGGGCAGCGTGGGCTCCTGGCCCGCCTTGGGCGTGCCGAACTCGCGCACATCGGCGCCGCCGGAGAAAGCGCGCGCGCTGCCCGTGAGCACGATGGCCGTGACCTGCGGGTCGGCCAGTGCCTGGTCGAGTGCGGCGACGATGCCAGTGCGCAAGGCGTGGCCGAGGCCGTTGACGGGCGGGTTGTTCAGCGTCACCACGGCCACGGGGCCGTGCACTGCGTAGGAGGTGGAAGTGGGGGTGGTGCTCATGGGGAGTCCGGAAGTGGAGGGGCCAGTGACAACCGATGGTTCTGCATTGCAGAATCAACGCCCGGTCCATGCTATCGGCCACCCGCCGTGCTGTCTGTCACCTGCGAAACTCTGCGCCGTTGCTGGTTTCCCGGGCCGTGCCTACGATGGCGGGGTTTCGTGCCCCTCCGCTGGCCGCAGTGGTGGCGCCGTCTTTCCCTTAAATATTCTGCAATGCAGAACACCGGAGGCCCCTTGCCCGAATCCCTGCTCATCAACCGCCGCGACCTCGACTTCCAGCTGTTCGAGGTGCTGCAGGCCGAGGCGCTGGCGCAGCGCCCGCGCCATGCCGACCACAGCCGCGAGACCTTCGCCGCCGCGCTGGACACGGCGCACGCCATTGCCGAAGAAAAGTTCGCACCGCACAACCGTGCCTCGGACGAGCACGAGCCCACCTTCGAGAATGGCCGCGTGCGCATGATTCCCGAGGTGCGCGAGGCGCTCGACGCCTACTGCGCCGCCGGCCTGCTGGCGCCCACCAAGGATTACGAGCAGGGCGGCATGCAGCTGCCCGTGGTGGTGGCACAGGCCTGCTCGGCGCTGTTCAAGAGCGCCAACGGCGCCACCACCTCCTATGTGGGGCTGACGCTGGGCAATGCCAATGTGATCGAGCGCTTCGGCTGCGAGGCGCAGAAGCGCAAGTACCTGGGGGCGCTGCTTTCGGGCCGTTTCTTCGGCACCATGGCGCTGACCGAGCCGCAGGCGGGCTCCAGCCTGTCGGACCTGACCACCAGCGCCACGCCGCAGCCCGACGGCACCTACCGCATCAAGGGCAGCAAGATCTTCATTTCGGCGGGCGACCATGAGCTGCGCGAGAACATCGTGCACCTGGTGCTGGCGCGCATCCCGGGCGCGCCGCCCGGGGTCAAGGGCATTTCGCTGTTCAGCGTGCCCAAGTTCCGCGTCAACGCCGATAGCAGCCTGGGGCCACGCAACGACGTGACGCTGTCGGGCCTGATCCACAAGGCCGGCTGGCGTGGCACCACGTCCACCCTGCTGTCGTTTGGTGACCAGGACGACTGCGAGGGTGAACTCGTGGGCCAGCCGCACCAGGGCCTGGCCTGCATGTTCCACATGATGAACGAGGCGCGCATCGGCGTCGGCATGGGCGCCGTGATGTACGGCTACCGGGGGTATCTGGCCTCGCTGCAGTACGCGCGCGAGCGCCTGCAGGGCCGCCCGCCCGCCGCCAAGGACCCGCTGCAGCCCCAGGTGCCCCTGGCGGCCCACGCCGATGTGCGCCGCATGCTGCTGGCGCAGAAGGCCTATGTGGAGGGCGCCTTCGCGCTGGGCCTGTACGCCGCGCGCCTGGTGGACGAGCAGCGCACCGGCACAAGCGAGGCCGCCCGCGCCGAGGCGGGCCTGCTGCTGGACCTGCTTACGCCCATCGTCAAATCCTGGCCCTCGCAGTGGTGCCTGGAGGCCAACAGCCTGGCCATCCAGATCCACGGTGGCTACGGCTACACGCGCGAATACCCGGTGGAGCAGTTCTGGCGCGACAACCGCCTGAACATGATCCACGAGGGCACGCATGGCATCCAGGCGCTGGACCTGCTGGGCCGCAAGGCCGTGATGCAGCAGGGCGCGGCCATCGCGCTGTTCGGCCGCGAGCTGCAGGCCACCGTGGCGCAGGCCCGCGCGCGCCCCGCGCTGGCCGCCCATGCCGAGGCCTTGCAGGCGGCCTGGAACGACGTGCTGGCCACGCTGGCCGTGCTCACGCCGCTGCTGCGCAGCGATGGCGACCGTGCGCTGGCCAACGCCAGCGTGTTCCTCGAAGCCTTCGGCCACACCGTGCTGGCCTGGACCTGGCTGCGCCAGGCCGTGGTGGCCGACGGCGCGCTGGCGCAGGCCGCCACGCCGCAGGACGCAGACTTCTACCGCGGCAAGCTGCAGGCCTGCCGCTGGTTCTTTCACTGGGAGCTCCCTCGCACCGCGCCCCAACACGCGCTGCTGCGCAGCCTGGACGACAGCACGCTGGCGATGCAGGATGCGTGGTTCTAGCCGAGAATCTGAATGAAATTCGGCTCTAGCCGTTTAACGATAAGCGCTAACAGCTATTCAAACAATAGCAAAAAGGGGCTTCAGCGTACCACTGGCTTGACCAGCGGCAGCCCGCGCCGTGCCCATTCCGACATGCCGCCCTCGACGTAGCGCACATTGGTGTAGCCGCGCTCGCGCAGCGCCTGCCACACGGCCCGTGAGCGGTTCTGCGTGTTGCAGATCAGCAGCACGGGCTGGGCAGCGTCTTTGGGGATTTCGGCCAGACGCGCGCCGATCTCCCGCATGGGCAGCAGCTTGGCACCGCGCGCAACGCCGGTGGCGTGCTCGTGCGGCTCGCGGATGTCCACCAGCAGGGCGCGGCCTGCTTCGGCGTCGGCCCGGGCCGCCTCCAGGCCCACCCGTTCCGCAGGCAAAGAGGCACTGACAGGCAAAGCCATGGTCACACCCAGAGCAACGGCCAGGCGCAGAATGGAACGGCGAATCAGCGGGGTCATGAAGAGTTTTCGGCGTAGTGACGGTAGGGTGATTGTCGCAGGGGCTGCATTGCAGGGGCGCGGTCACCGGTTCAGCGCCGCCTCGATGCGCGACACCATCTCGACCAGCCGGGGGCGCACTTCGCCCAGCAAAAATTCCGGCGAGACAGTGAATGAGGGGCCGCCGCAGTTGATCACCATCGGCGGCAGGCCGCCGCCGGGCTGGAAGGCGCGGGCGATAGCGTTCACGTTCTTCTGCCAGTCGCCAAACGAGCAGGCCACGCCCAGGCTGCGGTAGTCCTGCAGCGCCTTGTCAACGCCGGCCTGCACCTCGGGCCAGGCCTGTTCGTCGCGGGCGCGCAGCTGCTCCAGCAGGGGGCGGCGCTCGTCTTCGGTGATGGCTGCGAGCCAGGCGCGCCCGATGGCCGAGGTGGCCAGCGCGATGCGCGAGCCCACGTCCAGGCTCAGCGTGAGCAGGGCCGAGCTGCGGCAGTTTTCCACATAGATCATCGAGAACCGGTCGCGTGTGCCCAGCGAGACTTCGGCCGTGGCGAAGTCGGCCAGCTCCTGCATCAGCGGGCGGGCGATCTGGCGCACGTCCAGCCGTACCAGCATGGTGCTGCCCAGCGAGAGCGTGGCCGTGCCCAGGCGGTACTTGCCAATTTCTTCGATGTGGATCAGGTACCCCTGCCGTGTGAGCGTGTAGGTCAGGCGCGAGACGGTGGACTTGGGCAGCTTGCAGCGCTGCGCGATCTCCTGGTTGCCCAGCACCTTGTCGCCCGAGCGGAAGCACGCCAGAACGTCCAGGCCGCGTGCCAGGGCAGTAACGAAATGGCGGTCTTCCTTGGTCCGGGGAGGCGCTGGGTGGGAAACGCGGGGCGCAGACATGCGCGGATTATCGTGGCGTCGGTGGTCTTATTTCTCGACGAATGCGCGCTCGATGACAAAGTCACCGGGCTTGGTGGTGTTGCCTTCTTCGAAATCGCGCTGCTCCAGCAGCGTCTTGAGCGAGGCCAGCATTTCGGGGCTGCCGCAGAGCATCACGCGGTCTTCCAGCGGGTTCAGTGCCGGGATGCCCAGGTCGGTGAACAGCTTGCCGTTTTCGATCAGGTCGTTGATGCGGCCCTGGTTGCGGAAGGGTTCGCGCGTGACCGTGGGGTAGTACTTGAGCTGCTTGCTCACCAGCTCGCCCAGGAACTCGTGCTGGGGCAGCTCCTGGGTGATGTAGTCGTGGTAAGCCAGCTCTTTCACCTCGCGCACACCGTGCACCAGGATCACTTCCTCGAACTTTTCATAGGTCTCGGGGTCGCGGATCACGCTCATGAACGGCGCCAGGCCCGTGCCGGTGGACAGCATGTACAGGCGCTTGGCTGGCAGCAGGTAGTCGATCAGCAGGGTGCCGGTGGGCTTCTTGCCGACGATGATGGTGTCGCCCACCTGGATGTGCTGCAGGCGCGAGGTCAGCGGGCCGTCGGGCACCTTGATGGACAGGAACTCCAGGTGCTCTTCGTAGTTGGCGCTGACGATGCTGTAGGCGCGCAGCAGCGGCTTGTCGTTCACCTTCAGGCCGATCATGGTGAAGTGCCCGTTGGAAAAGCGCAGCGCCGGGTCGCGGGTGGTGGTGAAGCTGAAAAGCCGGTCGGTCCAGTGGTGAACGGTCAGCACGCGTTCTTCGAGAAATGCACTCATGGTTTCTTGGCAGGAATGAAAAAAACAAGGCCCCAACAGGGGGCGGGCTCAGCCTCTCAGGGCGGCGGCGGTGCTGGCGGGGCGAAGCCTGGCGGGCACCCCGGACTGCCGGGCAAACCCGCACATTGTCCGGCAAATGCGAGGGGCGGTACATTTTCCGGTTTCGACCTCTGTGATGTCGGACAAAGGATTATTGATGCGAAGCTTCTCTGCCGCCCTTGGGGCCCTGTTCGTGGCCGGTCTGTCGCTTGCCGCTGGCGCGGTGCATGCCCAGGGCGCGATCAAGATCGGTGAGATCAACAGCTACAAGGCGCAGCCTGCCTTCCTGGGCCCTTACAAAAAGGGGATGGAGCTGGCCGTGGCAGAGGTCAACAGCGCGGGCGGCATTCAGGGGCGCAAGCTGGAACTGGTGGTGCGCGACGACAACGGCAACCCCGGCGATGCCGTGCGGGCCGCCGACGAGTTGCTGGCGCGCGAGAAGGTGGATGTGCTCATGGGCAGCTTCCTGTCGCATGTGGGGCTGGCCCTGACCGACTTTGCCAAGCAGAAAAAGGTCTTCTTCCTCGCGGCGGAGCCGCTGACCGACAAGATCGTCTGGGAAAATGGCAACCGCTACACCTTCCGCCTGCGCGCCTCCACCTACATGCAGGTGGCCATGCTGGTGCCCGAGGCCGCGGCCGTGAAGAAAAAGCGCTGGGCCATCGTCTATCCCAACTATGAATATGGCCAGTCGGCGGCGGCCACGTTCAAGAAGCTGCTCAAGGCTGCGCAACCCGATGTGGAGTTTGTGGCCGAGCAGGCGCCGCCCCTGGGCAAGGTGGATGCCGGCAGCGTGGTGCAGGCGCTGGCCGATGCCAAACCCGACGCCATTTTCAATGTGCTGTTTGCTGCCGATCTGGCGCGGCTGGTGCGCGAGGGCAACACCCGCGGGCTGTTCAAGGGCCGCGAAGTGGTGAGCCTGCTGACGGGCGAGCCCGAGTACCTGGACCCGCTCAAGGGCGAGGCACCGGTGGGATGGATCGTCACGGGCTACCCCTGGTATGCCATCCAGACCGCAGAGCACCAGGCGTTCCTGAAGGCCTACAAGGAGCGCTTCAACGACCATCCCCGGCTGGGCTCGGTGGTGGGCTACACGGCCATCCAGTCGCTGGCCGCCGGCTTGCGCAAGGCCGGGGGCAGCGACACCGAAAAGCTGATCGCCGCCTTCAAAGGGCTGGAGGTGACTTCGCCGTTTGGGCCCATCCGCTACCGCACCGAAGACCACCAGTCCACCATGGGCACCTTCGTGGGCCGCACGCGGCTGCAAAACGGCACGGGCGTGATGTCGGACTTCCGTTATCTCGACGGTGCGCGCTTTCAGCAGTCTGCCGACGAGGTGCGCAAACTGCGCGCTGCCGACTGAGATGGGTAACCCTTCGCCGTTCTGTTCGGCACTCTGCGCATGAGTTTTTCCGGGCTGCTCGTGCAGCTGCTCAACGGGCTGGCCTCGGCCTCGTCGCTGTTTCTGGTGTCGGCAGGGCTGTCGCTGATTTTCGGGGTCATGCGCATCGTCAACTTCGCCCATGGCTCGTTCTTCATGCTGGGCATCTATCTGGCGTATTCGCTGGTGGAGAGCCTGGGTGCCGTGATCGGTTTCTGGCCCGCGCTGCTGCTGGCACCGCTGGCCACGGCGGTCCTGGGGGCGCTGGTGGAGGTGGTGCTGCTGCGGCGCATTTACCGCGCGCCCGAGCTGTTTCAGCTGCTGGCTACCTTCGCTCTGGTGCTGGTGATCAAGGATGCCGTGCTGTGGGCCTGGGGGCCTGAAGAGCTTTTCGGGCCGCGTGCCCCGGGGCTGGAAGGTGCTGTCGACATCCTGGGCCGGCAGTTTCCGACGTACGACCTGTTCCTGATGGCGGTGGGCCCGCTGGTGCTGGGGCTTTTGTGGCTGGGCCTGCATCGCACGCGCTGGGGCACGCTGGTGCGCGCGGCCACGCAGGACCGCGGCATGGTGGGCGCCCTCGGCGTCAACCAGGCCTGGCTGTTCACCGGGGTGTTTGCGCTGGGCGCCTTGCTGGCGGGCCTGGCGGGCGCGTTGCAGCTGCCGCGCGAGCCGGCCCAACTCGATATGGATCTGAACACCATCGGCGCGGCCTTCGTGGTGGTGGTGGTGGGCGGCATGGGCTCGATCCCCGGTGCGTTTGTGGCGGCGCTGCTGATTGCCGAACTCAAGGCGGTGTGCGTGTGGGCCGGGCTGGTGGAGGTGGGGGGCATCAGCCTGTCGCTGTCCAAGATGACGCTGGTGGTCGAGTTCCTTGTCATGGCCGTGGTGCTGGTCTGGCGGCCCTGGGGGTTGCTGGGGCGGCCGCAGCCGCTCGCGCGCCAGGCCGGCATGGCCGAGGCGCCGCTGCAGCCGGCCAGCCGCGCCCTGCAATGGGTGGGCTGGGCCCTTTTTGCCGCGCTGGCGCTGGTGCCACTGCTGGCCGGGGCCTGGCCCTACGCGCCGGTGCTGCTGGTGGATGTGCTGGTGGCGGTGCTCTTTGCCTCCAGCCTGCATTTCCTCATGGGGCCGGCGGGCATGCACTCGTTCGGCCACGCCGCCTATTTCGGACTGGGGGCCTATGCGGCGGCGTTACTGGTGCAGTCGGCCGGGGTGCGCATGGAAGTGGCCCTGCTGCTGGCACCGCTGGCCGCAGGCGTTGCGGCGCTGGTGTATGGCTGGTTCTGTGTGCGGCTGTCGGGCGTGTACCTCACCATGCTCACGCTGGCGTTTGCGCAGATCACCTGGGCGCTGTGCTACCAGTGGGACGCTGTTACTGGCGGCAGCAACGGCATTGCCGGCGTGTGGCCCGCGCCGTGGCTGGCCAGCCAACAGGCCTATTACCTGCTGACCCTGGCCTTGGTGGCGGCCGGCGTGTTGCTGCTGCGGCGGGTGCTGCTTGCGCCTTTTGGCTATGCGCTGCGCGCGGTGCGCGACTCGGCCCTGCGGGCCGATGCCATTGGCATGGACGGGCGCCGCCTGCAGTGGGCGGCGTTTGTGGTGGCGGGCGTTTTTGCGGGCCTGGCCGGGGCGCTGTATGTGTTTTCCAAGGGCAGCATTTCGCCCGAAGGGCTGTCGGTGGGCAAGTCGGTGGACGGGCTGGTGATGGTGCTGCTGGGCGGCGTGCAGACGCTGGTGGGCCCCTGGGTGGGCGCGGTCACCTTTACCTGGTTGCACGACACCGTGGCGCGCAACACCGACTACTGGCGCGCCCTGCTGGGCGGCACCATGCTGGCGCTGGTGCTGCTGTTCCCGCAGGGGCTGGCGGGGTTTGCACGGCTTCTGGCCCTGCGCTGGCAGGCCCGCAGGAGCGCACCATGAGCGCAGCGCCACCACTGCTGCAGGTGACTGGCCTGCGCAAGGCCTTTGGCGGTGTGCTGGCGGTCGATGGCGTGGATTTTGCGCTGGCGCCCGGCGAGATGCTGGCGCTGATCGGGCCCAACGGCGCGGGCAAGTCCACCACCTTCAACATGGTGGGCGGCCAGCTGCGGCCCGATGCGGGCACCATCGAGCTGGCCGGGGTGGACATTGCCGGCCTGCCGCCGCGCGCCATCTGGCAGCAGGGTGTGGGGCGCACCTTTCAGATCGCTGAAACCTTTGCCTCGCTCACCGTGGTGGAAAACGTGCAGATGGCCCTGCTGTCGGCTGACCGGCGCCTGTTTTCGTTCTGGCCGCGCGCGCAGAACCACCGGCGCGCCGATGCGCTGGCGCTGCTCGATCAGGTGGGCATGGCGGCGCAGGCGCTGCGCCCCTGCAGTGCGCTGGCCTATGGCGACGTGAAGCGGGTGGAGTTGGCCATGGCGCTGTCCCACGCGCCCCGGTTGTTGCTGATGGATGAGCCCACGGCCGGCATGGCCCCGGCGGAGCGCCTGGCGCTGATGGCGCTCACGCAGCAACTGGCGCGCGAGCGGGCCATGGGCGTGCTGTTTACCGAGCACAGCATGGATGTGGTGTTTGCCCACGCCGACCGCGTGATGGTGCTGGCGCGCGGGCGCCTGCTGGCCGAGGGCACGCCGCAGGCCATTCGCGACAACGCCCAGGTGCAGCAGGTGTATCTGGGCAGCGGCAGCATGTTCGGTCATGTGCCCACGGGCGGGAGCGCGCCGTGACGGCCCGCGCATCCGTGGTTGTGCCAACCGCAACGCCCCAGTCCGCCTTGTCGGCCCCTTTGCTGCAGGTGCAGGGGCTGGCCGCCTGGTATGGCGCAGCGCAGGTGCTGTTTGGCGTGGATGTGCAGGTGGGGCGCGGCGAGGTCGTGGCATTGATGGGCCGCAACGGTGCCGGCAAGTCCACCACGCTCAAGGCCATCGTGGGCCTGGAGGTGCGCCGCGAGATTCAGCAGGGAGGGCAGTTGCGATTTTTGGGGCGCGACATTGCGCGCAGCGCGCCCTACCAGGTGGCGCGCATGGGGCTGGGCTATGTGCCCGAAGAGCGGCGAATCTTCACCGACCTGAGCGTGCTTGAAAACCTGGAAGTGGGGCGCCAGGGCGCGCGCCACTGGCCCGACGGCAGCGCCGCGCCGCACTGGACACCCGAGCGCCTGTTTGCGCTGTTTCCCAATCTGGGCGAAATGCCCCACCGGCCCGGCGGCCGCATGAGTGGCGGCGAGCAGCAGATGCTTACGGTGGCGCGCACCCTCATGGGCCAGCCGCTGCTGGTGCTGCTCGATGAGCCGTCCGAAGGCGTGGCCCCGCTGATCGTCGAGCAGATGGCCCGCACCATTTTGCAACTCAAGGCCCAGGGCGTGAGCGTGCTGCTGTCGGAGCAAAACCTCTACTTTGCCGAGGCGGTGGCCGACCGCGCCTATGTGCTGGAAAAAGGCCAGATCTGCCACCACAGCACCATGGCGGCGCTGGTGGCCGACCTGGCCGTGCGGCGCCAGTACCTCGGGGTGTAGCGACCGAATCCTCGGGGTTCTCGGGAAATATGAGTCAAATTGGCCTCTAGCCCTTTATAGTAAAGCGCAAGCAGCTATTAAACATATAGCATTGCCCTGCGGTTTTTGCGGTGCGTACGGGCCAGGCCCGGGGCCGTGCGCGGCGGCCGGGGGATGTTTCATGCGCCCGGGCTGCGCAGCACGCGCCGGTATTGCACGGCCTCGGCCACATGGGCCACCTGCGTGCTGGTGGCGCCCGCCAGGTCGGCAATGGTGCGCGCCACCTTCAGGGTGCGGTGCGTGCTGCGGGCCGACCAGCCCAGGCGGGCTGCGGCGGTTTGCAGAAACTGCGTGGCAGCGGGCTCCAGGGCGGTGTGGGTGTCGATCTCCTGGCCCTGCAGCGCCTGGTTGGACTTGCCCTGGCGTGCCATGGCCGCTTGGCGGGCGCGGGCTACGCGCTCGCGCACGGCGGCGCTGGCCTCGCCCGCTGGCGCGTCCAGCAGGTCGTTGGCTGGCAAGGCAGGCACCTCCACATGCAGATCGATGCGATCGAGCAGCGGCCCGCTGAGCTTGCCCTGGTAACGCGCCACCTGGTCGGGCGTGCAACGGCAGGCGCGCTGCGCCGACCCCAAAAAGCCACAGGGGCAGGGGTTCATGGCGGCCACCATCTGAAAACACGCCGGAAACTCCGCACGCCGCGCGGCGCGCGCAATGGTGATGCGCCCGGTCTCCAGCGGCTCGCGCAGGGCTTCCAGCGCGGCACGGGGAAACTCTGGCAATTCGTCCAGAAACAGCACCCCGTGGTGGGCCAGTGATATTTCTCCGGGCTGCGGCGGCGAGCCCCCGCCCACCAGCGCCACGGCCGATGCGGTGTGGTGGGGCTGGCTGGTGGGCCGCTGCGCCCACTGCGCGGCGCTAAAGCGGCCTGCCAGGCTGGCCACTGCCGCGCTTTCCAGGGCCTCTTCCATGGTCATGGCTGGCAGCAGCCCGGCAAAGCGCTGGGCCAGCATGGACTTGCCCGAGCCCGGCGGCCCCATCATCAATAGGCTGTGCCCGCCGGCGGCCGCGATTTCGAGTGCGCGTTTGGCAACCACCTGGCCCTTGACATCCGAAAGGTCGGCATAGACCGCTTGCGTGGCCAGCGGTGCGGGCTGCAGCAGGCACCAGCCGTCGTCAGTGGCAGCGTTGTCGTCGATGGGCTCCTGGGCGCCTGCCGGTAAAAAATGCCGCACCACATCCAGCAGGTGGCGCGCGCGATAAACCTGTGCATCGGGCACCAGGGCGGCTTCTTCGGCGCTGCCCGGTGGCAGCACCAGCCGCACCGCCACCTGGTGGGCACGCAGCGCCAGGCTGGTGGCCAGGGCGCCGCGCACGGGGCGCAACTGGCCGGACAGCGACAGCTCGCCAGCGAATTCATGGCCGGCCAGACGGCTGGCGTCGATCTGTCCGCTGGCGGCCAGGATGCCCAGGGCGATGGGCAGGTCAAAGCGCCCCGAGTCCTTGGGCAGATCGGCCGGCGCCAGGTTCACGGTGATGCGCTTGTTGTGCGGAAACTCCAGCCCCGCGTTCTGCAGCGCCGAGCGCACGCGCTCGCGCGCCTCCTTCACCTCCACATCGGCCAGACCGACCAGGGTGAAGCTGGGGAGCCCGTTGGCCAAATGCACCTCGACGGTGACCGAGGGCGCCTGCAGCCCCAGAAGCGCGCGGCTTTGCACCAAAGCAAGACTCATGAGCGGTTTTCTCCCCAGATAGGTGCGGTGGATGGATGGTTGTTGTCTGGCGGCCGTGCTGCGCACCACTCGGGTGCGATGGCGCGGCGCCACCACCAATGTAAGGGCGAATGCAGACCACGGGCGCAGGGCGTGCCGTTGTGGTGTTTTGCGACATGGCACGGACCGTGCTTAACCGGTGTGTACCCACTTTAGACCTACCGGAGGAACCATGACCCGCGCATCCATCAAGTTCTTGAGCGTCGCCTTTATTGCCGCCCTGCCCATGCTGGCCAGTGCCCAGCTCACGGGCAATGTCAGCCTGACCAGCAACTACAAGTTCCGGGGCCAGGACCAGGACACAGGCAAGGTCAGTGCCTTCAAGCCCGCCGTGCAGGGTGGCTTTGACTATGCCTTTGGCGACTCTGGCTGGTATGTCGGCAACTGGAACTCCAGCGTGAACTGGCTGTCTGGCAACTCGCTGGAATCCGATGTCTACGGCGGCTACAAGTTCAAGGCCGGCGGAGCGGACCTGGATGTGGGCGCGCTGGCCTATCTGTATCCCGGCAACACCAGCGGCAACACCACCGAGCTCTATGGCGCCGCCACTTTTGGCCCGCTCACGGCCAAGTATGCGCACACGGTGTCCAAGGACTATTTCGGCTGGGCGGGCGCCAAGTCCGGCTCCGGTCTCAAGGGCCGCAACACCGGCTACCTGAGCTTCGCCGTGGCACAGGAAGTGATGCCCAAGGTCACGCTGAAGGCATCGGTGGGCTTCACCCGCTTTTCCAGCGACATCAAGGATGCAGGCGTGCCCAACTACATGGATTACAGCGTCGGTGGTGTCTATGACTTTGGCGATGGCCTCACGCTGGGCGCTGCCATCGTGGGCGCCAACAAGAAAGACTTTTTTGGCCCCGTCAACAAAGCCCGCGTGATCGCCACGCTCACCAAAACCCTGTAATCAACGGAGGGCGCCCTGTCGGTGCCCTCAATCGGAGGAACTCAAAATGAAAATGGTGACAGCCATCATCAAACCCTTCAAGCTCGACGAAGTGCGCGAAGCCCTCTCTGACATCGGGGTGCAGGGCATCACGGTCACCGAGGTCAAGGGCTTCGGCCGCCAAAAGGGCCATACCGAGCTGTACCGCGGCGCGGAGTATGTGGTCGACTTTCTGCCCAAGGTGAAGATCGAGGCCGCCGTGGACGATGAGCTGGTCGACCGCGTGATCGAAGCCATTGAAGGCGCTGCACGCACCGGCAAGATCGGCGACGGCAAGATTTTCGTCAGCCACCTGGAGCAGGTGGTGCGCATTCGCACCGGCGAAACCGGCAAGGAAGCCCTTTAAGCACGGCCCCAAGCCCGCTGCATCCCACAGAGAGTACATGCCATGAAAAAACTGCTTGCCTCCTTCATTCTGGGACTGAGTCTGCTGTCCGCAGGAACCCTGTCCCTGGCCCAGGCACCCGCCCCGGCCGACACCACCATCGCCGCCCCGGTGGCCGATGCCGCTGCGCCAGCCCCCGTGGCTGCACCCGCCGCCGAGGCCCCAGCGCCCGCCGCCGAACCGGTTGCAGCCGCCGAAGCGGCCCCCACGGCACCCGCGCCCAAGCTCGACTCGGGTGACACCGCCTGGATGCTCACGTCCACCATGCTTGTGATCCTGATGGTCATTCCGGGCCTGGCACTGTTCTACGGCGGCCTGGCCCGTTCCAAGAACATGCTGTCGGTGCTGGTGCAGGTGTTCGTGATCTTTGCGCTGATCACCGTGCTGTGGGCCGTTTATGGCTACAGCCTGACGTTCGCCGGCGAGGGCCAGTTCTTCGGAGGGTTTGACAAGATCTTCCTCAAGGGCATCGCGCCAGACACGCTGTCGGGCCTGCTGCCAACCATTCCCGAATATGTGTTCGTGGCCTTCCAGTCCACCTTTGCCGCCATCACCGTGGCGCTGATCGTGGGATCGTTTGCCGAGCGCATCAAGTTCGCCGCCGTGCTGATCTTTGCCGTGCTGTGGTTCACCTTCAGCTACATCCCCATGGCCCACATGGTGTGGGGCGGCGGCCTTCTGGGCAAGGACGGCGCGCTCGACTTCGCTGGTGGCACCGTGGTGCACATCAATGCCGGTATCGCTGGCCTGGTGGGTGCCTACATGGTGGGCAAGCGCATCGGCTTCGGCAAAGAAGCGCTCACGCCCCACAGCCTGACACTGACCATGGTGGGTGCCTCGCTGCTGTGGGTGGGCTGGTTTGGCTTCAATGCCGGCTCGGCAGGTGCTGCCAACGGCGTGGCTGGCCTGGCCTTCATCAACACGATTCTGGCCACGGGTGCTGCCACGCTGTCGTGGCTGGCCGGTGAAGCCCTGCACAAGGGCAAGGCCTCGATGCTGGGTGCTGCCTCGGGTGCCGTGGCGGGTCTGGTGGCGGTCACACCGGCTGCCGGTTTCGTGGGCCCCATGGGTTCCATCGTGCTAGGCCTGATCGCTGGCGTGGTCTGCCTGTGGGGCGTGGGTGGCCTCAAGAAGATGCTGGGTGCCGACGATGCGTTCGATGTGTTTGGCGTGCACGGTCTGGGCGGCATCATCGGTGCCATCCTGACGGCGGTGTTTGCCTCGCAAAGCCTGGGTGGCACGGGCGGTCTGACCCCCGACACCTTCGCCATGGGCGCTCAGCTGTGGATCCAGGTCAAGAGCGTGCTGCTCACCATCGTGTGGTCTGGCGTGGTCTCCTTCGTCGCCTACAAGATCGCCGATCTGCTGGTGGGCCTGCGGGTGCCAGAAGAAGCCGAGCGCGAAGGCCTGGACATCACTTCGCACGGTGAAACGGCGTACAACCGCTGA
The DNA here is from genome assembly GCF_003345135.1 of Acidovorax sp. BoFeN1. Taxonomy (NCBI): domain Bacteria; kingdom Pseudomonadati; phylum Pseudomonadota; class Betaproteobacteria; order Burkholderiales; family Comamonadaceae; genus Acidovorax; species Acidovorax sp. BoFeN1. Next base: position 21,834 of record NZ_QOZT01000004.1, on the reverse strand, counting down.
ACGCCCAGCGCTGCGGTGTCTGGTGGCGCCGCAGCGCCGTGCAAGACAGACGAGTTTCTTCAAGGTTTTGGCCCGCCATTTCGGCGGGCCTTTTTTATGGAGCGATCCGTTGGCATCGCTGCCTGCGCCGGCCGGGGCTCCTGTGGATTGCACAGCCCCTGTTCAAAAAATTCATGCGACCCGCCCGGCCTGCCGTGGCGCTGTGCCGCTACCATGCAGACCATGGAATTCGCCCTTCGCCAGATTGTTGACCGTGTCCGCGCTGCTGCCGCCGCGCAAACCCCCCTGCGCATCCGCGGCGGGGGCACCAAGGACTTTCACGGCCTTGCGCTGCACGGCGAGGTGCTGGACACCCGCCCACTCAACGGCATCGTGAGCTATGAGCCCAGTGAACTGGTGGTGACGGCGCGCGCCGGTACGCCGCTGTCCGATCTGGAGGCCGTACTGGCCGAAAAAGGCCAGTGCCTGCCGTTCGAGCCACCCCATTTCGGCCCGGGTGCCACGGTGGGGGGCATGGTGGCGGCCGGTCTCAGCGGCCCCGCCCGCGCCAGCGTGGGTGCGGTGCGCGACTACCTGCTGGGTGTGGTGCTGATCAACGGGCGCGCCGAGGTGCTTACGTTTGGTGGCCAGGTCATGAAAAACGTGGCGGGCTACGATGTTTCGCGCCTGATGGCAGGCGCCTGGGGCACGCTGGGCCTGCTCACCGAGGTCAGCCTCAAGGTGTTGCCCGTGGCTCCCGCCGAAGCCACGCTGCGCTTCGAATGCAACCAGGCCGATGCCCTGCGCAAGCTGCACGCCTGGGGTGGCCAGCCATTGCCGCTCAATGCCAGTTGCTGGGTGGAGGACGCGGGTGTGGGTCAGCTCTATGTGCGCCTGCGTGGCGCCGTGGCGGCGGTGGATGCGGCCTGCAAAAGCATGGGCGGCACGCGGCTCGACAACGCCACAGCGGCACCCGACTGGCAGGCCTGCCGGGAGCAGACGCTGCCCTGGTTCGCTGCCCGCCTGGCGCGGCCCGGGCAGGCGCTGTGGCGCCTGTCGCTGCCCGCCACAGCCCCCGTGCTGGCTCTGCCGGGGGGCGTGTCGCCGCTGGTCGAATGGCATGGTGCCCTGCGCTGGGTTCAGGCGCCGCTCGCGCACGGTGATGTGCTGCGCGAAGCAGCCCGGGCAGTGGGTGGGAGTGCTTCACTATTCATAGCTGACGGCGCAGTCGGGGAAAGGGCTGGGGGTCAATTTGATCTGAAATCTGCGGCATTGGAGCAGATCCACGCGCGCCTCAAGCACAGCTTCGACCCGGCCGGCATCTTCAACCCCGGCCGCATGGCGCCGCAGTGGTAAGGAGCGTGCGCGTGCTTGCCATCGCCGTCCGGCACGGGGCGCTTTACCCGTGCAAGGCGCAGCGGCGCGCGGCGCCTCGCCGGTGCTGAACCGGGATCTGAACATGCGGCGCCTGCGTCACCTCACCGGCCACCACCGCACGGGCACCAGCAATCGCGTGCTGGGCCTGTTGCTGGCCTTCAATGCCGGGGCGGTGAATGCGGGCGGTTTTCTGGTGGTGAACCTGTACACCTCGCACATGACGGGCTTTCTTTCCATGCTGGCCGACAACCTCGTGCTGGGCAACACGGTGCTGGTGCTCAGCGCCGTGGGGGCCCTGCTGGCCTTCATCAGCGGCGCGGCCACCACGGCGGTGATGGTGAACTGGGCGCTGCAGCGCAAGTTGCACAGCAGCTATGCACTGCCGCTGGTGGTGGTGGCCCTGCTCATGCTGGTGTTCGGCCTGGTGGGTGCCATCACGCTGGACTGGCGCACGCCTTTTTCCGTGCCCATGACGGTGCTTCTGCTGTCTTTCATCATGGGTCTGCAAAACGCCACGGTGACCAAGATGTCTTCGTCCCAGATCCGCACCACCCACATGACAGGCGTGGTGACCGACCTGGGCATCGAGCTGGGCAAGTTGCTCTACTGGAACCGCACCGGCACCGCGCTGGAAAACCAGGTGCGCTCCAACCATGCCCGGCTGCGTCTGTTTGCGGGGCTGGTGGCGATGTTCCTCATTGGCGGCATTGCCGGGGCGGCCGGCTTCAAGCATGTAGGTTTCGTTTTTGTGGTGCCACTGGCGCTGGTGCTGCTGGCCCTGTCGCTGCCCCCGCTGTGGGCCGATCGGGCACGCTTGCGCCATCCGCTGCGCAAGGCCGCGCCTGCCCAGTTGCCCCCCGCCCCCTGATTTTTTCTGTTGACCTGTCCAGGCTGCACCCATGCAAACCCAACTCGCCCCTGAATACCGCGCCCGCCCCGATGGCCTGGAGGCCGAAGCCATCGTGCGCAAATGCGTGCACTGCGGTTTCTGCACGGCAACCTGCCCCACCTACCAGCTGCTGGGCGACGAGCTGGATGGCCCGCGCGGCCGCATCTACCTCATCAAACAGGTGCTCGAAGGCCAGGCGCCCACGCGCAAGACGCAGATGCATCTGGACCGGTGCCTCACTTGCCGCAACTGCGAAAGCACCTGCCCCAGCGGCGTGCAGTATGGCCACCTGATCGACATCGGGCGCAAGCTGGTGGACGAAAAAGTGCCCCGTCCCCTGGGCGAAAAGGCCCTGCGCTGGGCGCTGAAAGAGGGCCTGCCATCGCCCTTGTTTTCCCCCGCCATGAAGGTGGGCCAGGCAGTGCGCGGCCTGCTGCCCAAATCCCTCCAGGCCAAGGTGCCCGCGCCGCAAAAGGCAGGGGCCTGGCCCACCCGCGAGCATGCGCGCAAGGTGCTCATGCTGGCGGGCTGCGTGCAGCCGGCCATGATGCCCAACATCAACACCGCCACCGCCCGCGTGCTGGATGCCGCGGGCATCCAGACCGTGATCGCGCCCCAGGCAGGCTGCTGCGGTGCCGTCAAGTTCCACCTCAACGACCAGGAAGGCGGCAAGGCCGAGATGCGCGCCAACATCGATGCCTGGTGGCCGCTGGTGGAGGCGGGCGGTGTGGAATCCATTGTCATGAACGCCTCGGGCTGCGGCGTCACCGTCAAGGAATACGGCCACATCCTCAAGGATGACCCGCACTACGCCACCAAAGCCGAGCGCATCAGCGCCCTCACGCGCGACCTGTCGGAGCTGCTGCCCGCCCTGCTGCCCGAGCTGGCGCAGAAACTGGCGGGCCGCGTGCAACCCCCCGATGTGCTGTTTGCCTACCACCCGCCCTGCACGCTGCAGCACGGCCAGCAACTGCGCGGCGGGGTAGAGACGCACCTGAACCAGCTGGGCTTCAAGCTGCGCGTGGCCCGCAACGAATCCCACCTGTGCTGTGGCTCGGCGGGCACCTATTCGGTGCTCAACCCGGACCTCTCCTACCAGCTGCGCGACCGCAAGCTCGGTGTGCTGGGCGAAGCCTTTGGCGAGCAGGCGCCCGACGCCATTCTTTCGGCCAACATCGGCTGCATCACGCATCTGCAAAGTGGCACGGCCACGCCCGTGAGGCACTGGGTGGAAGTGCTGGATGAGGCGCTGGCCGCGACTTGAAGTCCTGTCCGGTCTTTTCCCGCGTTGCCAGGATGGGTGATCCGGGCGTTTCGGGGCATGGCCGAGTGGCAGGCGAAGACAATGGCGGCAGAGGTGAAACCCCATGCACGCTGCGACGGAACAACTGGTTCGTATCCCGGTGGACGCTGGCCTTATCGAGGGCGCGCTGGATTGCCCGCCCGACAGCCAGGGCTTGGTGCTGTTTGCCCACGGCAGCGGCAGCAGCCGCCACAGCCCCCGCAACAACCATGTGGCGCGGGTGCTGCGAGAACGCGGCCTGGCGACCCTGCTGGTCGATCTGCTAACGCCAGAGGAAGACCGTGTCTATGCCACGCGGTTTGACATCCCGCTTCTCACGCAACGCCTGCTGGATGTGACCGATTGGGCCAGGCGCCAGCCCGCAACGGCATTGCTGCCCATGGGGTATTTCGGTGCCAGCACCGGTGCTGCGGCGGCCTTGAGTGCTGCTGCCTCGCAGGGCGCAGGCATACGGGCCGTGGTCTCCCGCGGCGGGCGCCCGGATCTCGCCCCGGCCCGTGATCTTGCGCGGGTGCAGTGCCCCACCCTGCTGCTGGTGGGCGCGTGCGACGAAGAGGTGCTGGCCCTCAACCGGTGCGCCGCCGCGCACATGCCCGGGCCCACCCACCTGACCATCGTTCCCGGTGCCACCCATCTGTTTGAAGAGCCCGGAACGCTGGAGGCCGTGGCCCGCCTGGCGGCCGACTGGTTCGCGCAGCATTTGCCTACGCGCGGGGCACCCTCAGGCGCGCAGTAGCGCGATCACTTCCTCGTCATCCACCTGAGGGAAGTGGCGGTAAAACTGGCCTACCGCCTGAAAATCTTCCGGCGCCTGCAGGCACACCACCTCGTCCGCCATGGGCCGGATTTTCTGCAGGGCATCGGTTGATGCGACAGGGATGACGCAGACCAGCTTGCCGGGTTGGCGCTGGCGCTGGCGCAGGCTGTGCAGCGCAGCCATCATGGTGGCCCCCGTGGCCAGACCATCGTCCACCGCGATGACGACGCGCCCTTGCGGATCGATCGGTGCATGGATCGGTGTGTATTGCACGCGGCGCGAGTGGATGGTGGCCAGCTGCTTCTGCTTTTCTGCAGCGATGTAGTCCTGGTCGGCGCCTACCGCGGCAGCATAGGGGGCGATGTAGGTCCAGCCGCTTTCCGCCACCGAGCCAATCGCCACCTCTGGCTCAAAGGGGGCGCGCAGCTTGCGCACCAGCACCACGTCGAAATCGCCGCCGATCTGCCGGGCCACGATCTTGCCGATGGGCACAGCACCGCGCGGAATGGCCAATACCAAGGGGTGCTGGTCGCGATAGCCTTTCAGGCGGTCGGCCAGCTGATGGGCAGCGTCATCGCGGTCTTTGAACATGGGGCGGCCTCGGGTGGTTTCATCGCAGGCGAGCGGGCTGCACCAGCTCTATCCGGAAATCGGGCTCATACGGCGGCACATGGCACTCGATGATGTCTGGCGGGGCGATGCCAAGCCGGGCGCCCACCACATCGGCGTGCACGGGCAGGCGGGTGGTGACACGGTCCACCAGGCAGGCCACCCGGATGGCCGCTGGCTGCTTGCGCGCCAGATATTCCACCACCCTCAGCAGCGAATGGCCGGTGTACAAGACATCATCGACCACCAGCACCGTAGAGCCGCGCAAATCCAGCGCGGCGTGTTGCGCCTGCTCTGTCAGCAGGGTTTCCGGGTGGAGCAGCGTCAGGTCGTCTGCATAACGCTTGACCTGCAGATCCAGCCGCAACGGCTGAGGCAGCCCATACAGCTCCACCATCCGCGCGGTCAGGCGATCTGCCAGCGGCGCGCCTCGGCGCAGCACACCAATCACGGCCACCGGGTGGGCTCCGTGGAGCAGGCCGTTGGCCTGCCGCGCCATCTCGTCGATGACGGCCACCAACTGCGGCGTGTCGTACAGGACGGTTCGCGTGCCAGAGGGGGCGTTCATGGCGCCCGCCGCAGGATGAGCGGGCCGTTGGCGGCGTTCTTGAGCCATCCCGGCGAGGGCCCGATGCGCCTGCCGAGCGACAGGCTTTGGTGGGGTATCCGTGAAGTCATGGTGCTTCTCCTGGGGGAGAAAAATCGAACACACGAAGCGCGACGTCCACTTTATGGGGCGCCGCAGCGGGCGTCAATCCCGGGGGGGCGCCCCGGTTTGCCACCGGGCCTCGCTTCCTGTACCGTCTGCAGTGTGGTCTGCGAAGCTTTGGCCTTGCGCCACACACAGGAGATCTTCATGACGATCCATCAGAACCCGCGCGACAAGCAACCGCCCCACACGGGCAAGGTCGAGAACGACACCAACAAACTGGGCGAGCAGGACCCCACCCAGATCAACCAGGGCAAGCGCACCCCCGAAAGCCGCAGTGACCGCGAGTCGCATGTGGGCGGCAGCAACCAGTCGCAATCGCGGCGAGGACCAGCGGGGAGCAACAACCGGTAGAGGGGGCTACCTGGGCTGGGAGCCGGTATGCGCGGACCATGCGGTCGTGGTGCGTTCACCTTTCCGATGCCGAATTCCTTGCTCTGGTGGGGCGCAATGACGGGGTGACTCGTGACGCAGCACGCTGCAACATCCCTGCCCCCAACAGGTGGTTGTGGTGCGCGCCGTGAGGAGCGTTTTGCCAAGGCTGGCATGATCGAGGGTTTTGTTGCCCTCCACCCGCTAGCCATGACCGACCACGTGCCAGACCAAGAACCCACCGCGGCGCCCGCCGCCCCGGTAGCCGCTGCCAACGCCCAGCAGGCGTTGCAGCAGCCCGAGACTGGCGACAGCGCCCCGGCGGCCACTGCCGCAGCCGCCATGGCCACGGATTCCCCGCGCGGGGATCGCCCGTCCCGGGGTGGGCGCGGTGGCCGTAACAGCGGCCGTGATCGCGCGCGCAACGAGGGCCAAGCGCCTGCAGGCCCGCAAGCGCCATCGCGCACGCCCCCGCGCACCCACCCGGCGCTAGAGCAGTTGGCGGGGCTTTATCCCCATCTGTTCGGCGCGGTGTTTTTGCCGCTCAAGCGCGGCATCTTTCAGGACCTGCTGGAAGCCCATCCCGAGCTGTTTGAACGCGATGCTCTCAAGGTGGCGCTGGGCATCCACACCCGGTCCACCCGTTACCTGCAAAGCGTGGCCGCTGGCGAAAAGCGCCACGACCTCGCGGGCCAGCCCGTTGAAGACATGGCGCCCGAGCACGTGCACCATGCGTTGCTGGAGGTGTTTCGCCGCCGCAAGGCCCGTGCGGGCGACGACGTTTTGCCCAAGCTGCGCAAGCGCATGATCCAGGCGTTTGAGGCCTCGGGCCTGACGCGCGAGGCCTATACCGAGCTGGTCACCGGCCGCGATGAGGCGGCCAACGCCATCCTGGAAGAAGCCTTTGCCGAATGGGCAGCCCGCAATGCCAAGGACGAGGCCCTGCTGCGTGCCTTCGAAGCCAGCGGCCAGACGCTGGAGGCCTTTGCCGACATGTACGGCATGGACCCGCGCCAGGCCGGTCAGATGCTGGAGCGCGCGCGCCACCAGCGTCCGCCCGCTGCCACGGCCTGATTGCCGCTTGTTAAGCGCCTGGGGCGGCCAGCGCCGCCTCGATGTCGCCTGCCAGTTTTTTTGGCGCATCTTGCGGGGCATAGCGGCGGATCACGCGGCCGTCCTTGCCCACGAGGAATTTCGTGAAGTTCCACTTGATGGCCTTGCTGCCCAGCAGGCCCGGGGCTTCTGCGGTGAGCCACTGGTACAGGGGCGAGGCGTTGGCGTCATTCACGTCGATCTTGGCCATCATCGGAAAACTCACGCCATAGTTGAGCTGGCAAAAGCTGGCGATTTCGTCGTTGCTGCCCGGGTCCTGGTGGCCGAACTGATTGCACGGAAAACCCAGCACCACCAGCCCCTTGTTGCCATATTGCTTGTGCAGCTCTTCCAGCCCGCCAAACTGGGGCGTGAACCCGCAGGCACTGGCCGTGTTGACGATCAGCAAAACCTTGCCCTCGAACTGCCGCAGCGGCACGGCGGGGCCGCTCATGGGCTGGGCTTCAAAGTCATACAGGCTGGACATATGGGCAACTCCTTGTGGGCAAGGGGGCATGGTAGCGGCTGGTTGCCCGTCGTGCAGGGCGCTGGGCGATTGCCCGTGCGTGCGATCAGGCGCTGGCACTGCGCCGATATTGCAGCGCAGCCAGCAGTGCTGCCAGCATGATCAACGCCCCGCCCAGCAGGGTGCGCGGCTCCAGCGGGGCGGCGGTGAGCAGGGCCGATGACACGCTGGCAAACACCACCTCCGACAGCATCACCAGTGCCGTGGTGCCCGCCGCCAGGCGCGTGGCGCCATATTGCAGGGCGTAGTTGCCCAGCAGAAAGGCCAGTGCCAGCGCCAGGGCCAGCAGGACCCAGGCCAGGGCCGGGGCGGGCAGGGAGGGCACGGCCCCCACCGCCAGCCCCGCTGTGGCACTGAGGCCGGCCAGCAGGGCGCCGCCGCCAAACATGGCGAGCATGCGCGCCTCGCCGGGCACGGCATGCAGGCGCCGCAGTGTCACGTTGGTGAGGGCAAAACAAAAACCGCCCGCCAGCGCCAGCAGGTCGGCGCCCGAAAGGTGGGCTGCCAGCCGGGTCCATGCGGCATCTGCGGGCACCAGCACCAGCGCAACGCCTGCAAAGGCCAGCAGCAGCCGCACCAGCGCCACGCCCGTGGGGCGGTCGCCCAGCAGCCTCCAGGCCAGCAGCACCGACCAGGCGGGCATGAGATAAAACAGCAGCACCACGCGCACCACGTCTCCCACCGTCACAGCCCAGTTGAAGGCCACGTTGGTGAGGCCCGAGCTCAGTGCCAGCAGCCACAGGGCGGGGTGTTGCAGCGCCGTGCGCAGCGCTTGCGGCCGGGCCAGCAGCAGGCAGACCAGCGCCAACGCATACATCAGCGCCGTCGCCCACAGGGGGTGCAGCCCGGCCGCGTGCAGCTGCCTGAAAGGCCACCACGAAACGCCCCACACCAAGGCGTTGAACAGCAGGGCCAGTATGGAAAGCAGGTTGGGCATCAAATCGGCATCAAGCGCTTATGCAGAAAGCGCTAATAGCTATTAAAATAATAGCGTTAGTGGTGCGTATCCTGCCGCGCGATGTGCAGCAGGTGGTCGAGTTCCTCGCTGTGGTTGCGGCAGTTGCTGGCATGCCAGCGCTGGATGACCAGCATGATGCCGGCCACCACCACCCCAAACACCGTGATGGCCCCAAAGACCGACAACCCCAGCTTGAGCGACAGGCTGTAGAACGCGCCCAGGCCCAGGATGCAGGCCTGCTCGTTGAAGTTTTGCACCGCAATCGACCGCCCCGCGCCCATGAGGTTGTGGCCCCGGTGCTGCAGCAGGGCGTTCATGGGCACCACCAGAAAGCCGCCCAGCCCGCCCAGCAGGATCAGGAACGGAATGGCCAGCCAGATGTTGCTGATGAATACCATCAGGATCAGCAGCAGCCCCATCGCGATGCCCAGCGGAATCACGCGGGTGGCCATGTCCAGGCGCATGCGCATGGATGCCGCCACGGCGCCCACGGCGGTGCCGATGGCCACCACGCCGGTCAGGGCCGATGCCTGCGTGGTGTTGTAGCCCAGGGCCACACCGGCCCACGCCAGCACGATGAACTTGAGGTTGCCCCCCGCGCCCCAGAACAGGGTGGTGGTGGACAGCGAAATCTGCCCCAGCTTGTCGTGCCACAGGCGGCTGTTGCAGGCCCAGAAGTCGGGCAGCAGGGCCAGCGTGCTGGCCAGAATGCTGCGTTGCGGGTGCTGGCGCAGCGGGCGCATCTCCACGCCCGTATGGGGGATGCGCGTGTTGAACCAGGCGGCCAGGGCATATACCAGGATCAGCGCGGCAATGGCCGCTTCGGCGGCGGTGTGGATGCCGAAATCGATCATGGGAATGTCGATGGACAGCAGCGCTGCCGACAGATGGTGCCCCACCAGCTGCCCGCCCAGCAGCACCCCCAGGATGATGGAGGCAATGGTCAGCCCCTCGATCCAGCCGTTGGCCTTGACCAGTTGCGAGGCCGGCAGCAGCTCGGTGAGGATGCCGTACTTGGCGGGGGAATAGGCCGCTGCGCCCAGCCCCACCACGGCATAGGCAATCAGCGGGTGCGAGCCGAACAGCATCATCAGGCAGCCAACGATCTTGATGGCATTGCTGAAAAACATCACCCGGCCCTTGGGCAAGGCATCGGCAAATGCGCCCACGAAAGGCGCCAGCACCACGTAAAACAGGGCAAACATGGGCACCAGTGCTGCGCGCTGCCATTCGGGGGCACCGCTGGTGCGGAGCAATTCCACGGCCGCCACGAAGAGTGCGTTGTCGGCGAGCGAGCTAAAAAACTGCGCCGACATGATGGTGTAAAAACCGCGCTTCATCGAATGGCTGGAGGGGATATCAGAGAGGCTGATGCCCGAATGGATTGGGGGGCCGCATACAAGTGTCTGGCGGTTATATCACGCACCCACGGGCGTGCAGTGCCAGAATCCCATGCTTGTTTCTTCGTATATCCCCATGCCGCGCCCGATTCACGCCACCATCCACACCGATGCCCTGCACCACAACCTCGCGCGCGTGCGCCAGGCCGTGCCCGATGCCAAAACCTGGGCGGTAATCAAGGCCAACGCCTACGGCCACGGCATCGAGCGGGCCTTTGAGGGCCTGCGCGCCGCCGATGGTTTTGCGCTGCTTGACCTGGCAGAGGCCGAGCGCGTGCGCCACCTGGGCTGGCGCGGCCCCATCCTGCTGCTGGAGGGCGTGTTCGAGCCGCGCGACCTGGAGCTGTGCTCGCGCCTGTCGCTGTGGCATGCCGTGCACTGCGACGAGCAGATCGACATGCTGGCGGCCCACAAGACGCAGGTGCCGCACCGCGTGTTCCTCAAGCTGAACTCGGGCATGAACCGCCTGGGGTTCACGCCGCAGCGCTATCGCACTGCCTGGGCGCGTCTGAACGCGCTGCCGCAGGTGGACGAGATCTCGTTCATGACCCATTTCAGCGATGCCGACGGGCCGCGCGGCATTGCGCACCAGATGGCCGCGTTCAACACCGCCACCGAAGACCTGCCCGGCGAGCGCAGCCTGTGCAACAGTGCCGCCACCCTGCGCCACGCGGCCGATGCGCGCGTGCGCGCCGACTGGGTGCGCGCAGGCATCGTGCTGTATGGCAGCGCGCCCGATTTCCCTGCCCACAACGCGGACCACTGGCAGGTGCAGCCCACCATGACGCTGGCCACCCGCATCATCGGCACGCAGCAGCTGCAGGAGGGCGACACCGTGGGCTACGGCTCGCGCTTCACGGCCGAGGGGCCGCTCACCATCGGCGTGGCCGCCTGCGGTTATGCCGATGGCTACCCGCGCCACTGCGACACCGGCGCCCCCGTGCTGGTGAATGGCGTGCGCACGCGCCTGGTGGGCCGCGTCAGCATGGACATGGTCACCGTGGACCTGAGCCCCGTGATTGCGGCTGGCGTGGACGCCGGCTTCGGCAGCGAGGTCACCTTGTGGGGCCGCGCCCGCAATGGCGCCGTGCTGCCCATCGACGAGGTGGCGCAGGCCGCCGGCACCGTGGGCTATGAGCTGATGTGCGCGCTGGCGCCGCGCGTGCCCGTGGCGGTGGACGGCGTTGCCTGACCTGGAAGCCGCTGCGGGGCACCACCATTGACCATTTCCCGCGCCCAGGCGCAAGTGAAGGTGCAAGTGCAGGTGCAGTCACTGCCCGCGTCGGTGAGGTTTCTGCGGGGCTGAATACTATGTTTTTTGATAGCTGCTAGCGCTTTATTGATAAGCGCTATAGCCTGATTTCATCTAAATATAGCCGGCATCTTTGATGCTTGAAACAACCGTTCAGGCGGGGCTTGATCGAATGTTCGGGGACGCGCACTCAATCGCCTCGCTGGCAATCGACCGGATCGCCCTGCTCAGCGGGCAGGGCATCGAGGTTGCCGCGCACACGCGCCAGCAAGGCCAGCAACTGGGTCTGCGTGGCCTCGTCGCAGCCGGCAAGCACCGATGCTGACAGTGCTTGCCGTGAAGCCTGCAGCGCCTGGTACAGGGTGGCGCCTTCAGCGCTGAGGGTGAGGCAGCGGCTGCGTTTGTCCTCGGCATGGGGCAGCCGCTCCAGCCAACCCCTGTCCTGCAGCAGGCCAAGCATGCGCGCGACCTGCGCTTTGTCCGCGCCGCTGTGGCGCACCAGCTCCTTTTGCGTGGCGCCGGGGTGGCGGCCAATGAAGGAGAGCGCACGCATCTCATTGAATGTCAGCCCGGGATGCACGTCCGCCATGGCGCGCACCATGCGCGCCCGGTAGGCGTGCATCAGCTCGTGCATGGCTTCCAAGACGTCGGGGCGGGTGCGCTGGGTCATAAGCAAGGCAATAGGTTGACAAAGTCAACTTTATGGTGAATAATTGATTGATTAAATCAACATTTTAACGCATGAGCACACCTCTTTCCATCGCTGCGACTGCCGCACACCTGGCCATCGAACGCATTCGCCACCCGATCCAGGCACGCCATCTTCAGGTGGTGCGCCGCATCCAGGTCAGCCCCGGTTTTGTGCGACTCACATTGGCGGGCCCGGAACTGGCCGGCTTTGCCAGTGCGGGCTTTGACGACCACCTCAAGCTCATCCTGCCGCAGGCCGGGCAGGAGCGCCCATCGTTGCCCATCGTGCAGGATGGCCGTCCCGTGTTCTCCGGCCCCCGCCCCGTGCTGCGCGACTACACCCCGGCGCGCTTTGACGCCGCCGCGGGTGAGCTGGACATTGAAGTCGCGCTGCACGAGGCCGGTCCGGCGTCGGACTGGGCGGCTGCAGCCTTTGTCGGCCAGTGGGTAGGCATTGCGGGGCCACGCGGCAGCCTGGTAATTCCTACCGGTTTTGACTGGCACTGGCTCATCGGCGACGAGACCGCACTGCCCGCCATCTCCCGCCGCCTGGCCGAGCTGCCTGCACATACACGGGCCACCGTGCGAATCCAGGTGCAAAACCCTGCCGACCGGCGAGCGCTGCCCAGCGCGGCGCAACTGGACCTGCAATGGGTGCCGGCCTTGCCTGCCGCCGTGGAAGAACTGGCGCTTCCTGCCGGCGCGGGCTACATCTGGGCTGCGGGTGAACATGCCGACATGGCCGCCGTGCGCCGCGCCGTGCTGGCCAAGCCGGGGGTGGATGCCAGGCGCATGCGCATCGCCGCCTACTGGAAGCGGGGCGTGGCCGATCACCATGAGGATCTGGCCAACGCAGCTGCATGAGGTGGGCCTGTGCCGGCAGTGGCAAGGCGCACTGCCGCATGGCCCCCGCGGGGTGCATATCGCACAGGACGTGACGGGCAGCGCAAAGACGCGCATACTGAAAAACATGCGTGCCAGCCTGTCGATCCTTGCGCCGCTGTCGGTGGCGTTGTTCTGCGCCTTGGGTGCCGAGGTGGCGCGGGCGCAGGGCGGTGAAACCGACCGCACCCGGGCGGCCAGCCTGCGTCAGGAGGCTATTGCCTATGAGCACGGCGAGGGCGTAGCGCGCGACCCGCTGCGGGCCGCCGCCCTGTATTGCGCGAGTGCGCGGCTCGGTGACATGCAGGCCCAGTACAACCTCGGATGGATGTATGCCCATGGGCGCGGTGTGCCGCGCGACGATGCAGCGGCCGCCTTCTTCTTCCAGGCCGCTGCCGAGCAGGGGCTGGGCGTGGCCGCGCGCATGTTGCAGGTGGTCGGCGGCGCCACCGCAGAGGTGCCCGCGTGCCTGCGCCCCCCACCGCCCGCGCAGGCTGTGGCAGCCCCGCCGGGCGTCGACTACCAGTTGACCGCGCCACGAAAAATTGTGGAGCTGGTGCTCAAGATGGCGCCGCAATACCAGGTCGAACCGCAGCTGGCGCTGGCCATCATTGCCGCCGAATCGAATTTCAACACCCACGCGCTGTCGCCCAAGAATGCACAGGGCCTGATGCAGCTGATTCCCGAGACGAGCGAGCGCTTCAACGTCAAGAACCCGTACGATCCGGCGCAGAACATCCGCGGGGGCCTGACCTATCTGCGCTGGCTGCTGGCCTATTTCGAGGGCGATGTGGCGCTGGTGGCTGCCGCCTACAACGCCGGCGAGGGAAAGGTCGAGCGCTACCGCGGCGTGCCGCCCTATCTGGAGACGCGCGCCTACGTGCAACGCATCCTGAAGGCCGTTGGTGCAACCGCGCACCCGTTCGACCGCACCGTGGCCCCGCCTTCACCAGCGCTGGAGCGCATTCGGCTGGCGCTGCGGCGCAAATAGGGTGCAGCGGCGCACCAGCGCAGACGCAATCCGTTGGTGGCGTGCATGGGCGCGTCGTGCCCCTGTTGGGCATATGGATACAACAACAAAATTGTTCCGACGACGCTCGACCTCGGTCAAAGTAGGGGTTTGTTATTCGAGAGGCACAAGCCCATGCAATTCAAACCTCTGCTCCTTGCCGCAGCCCTGGCTGTCACCCTGCCCGTGGTCACGCAGGCCAAGACCTTCCGCTTTGCGCGTGCCGTGGATGTGTCTTCGTGGGACGTTCACGCCCAGAACGTGGGCGTGAACAACACCTTGCACGCAGCGGTGTACGACACGCTGGTCGAATACAACAGCAAGACCTTCAAACCCGAGCCCGCGCTGGCCACCGAGTGGAAGCTGGTGAGCCCGACACAGCTGCGCATCACCCTGCGCAAGGGCGTGAAGTTCAGCGACGGCAGCGACTTCACCGCCGACGACGCCAAGTTTTCGCTCGAGCGGGCCAAGTCCAAAAGCTCGAACTACGCGGTCTATGCCCAAGGCATTGACCGGGTGGAAAAGGTCAATAGCCACACCATCGACATCTTCTCGGACGTGCCCAACCCGGTGCTGGTGAACCAGCTGACCGAGCTGCGCATCCTCAGCAAGGCCTGGGCCGAGAAGAACAAATCGGTGGACCCCAAGGACATCAAGAACAAGGACGAAACCTTTGCCCACCGCAACGCACTGGGCACGGGGCCTTATGTGCTCAAGTCGTGGACGCCCGACCAGCGCGTGGTGCTCGAGCCCAACCCGCACTGGTGGGGCAAGGGCAAGTTTCCCACCAACGTGACCGAGGTGGTTTACACCCCCATCAAGTCGGATGCCACGCGCACGGCGGCGCTGTTGTCGGGTGAGATCGATTTCATCATCGACCCGAGCCTGCAGGATCTGGCGCGGGTGCGCCAGACACAGGGCCTGAAGGTGCTGGAAGGCGCCGAATACCGCACCATCTTTCTGGGCATGGACCAGTTCCGCGACGAATTGCCGGGCTCGAACGTCAAGGGCAAGAACCCGCTCAAGGATCAGCGCGTGCGCAAGGCGCTCTACCAGGCGATCGACATCAAAGCCATCCAGCGCGTGGTGCTGCGCGGCCTGGCCCAGCCCACGGGGGCGCTGGTTGCCCACCAGGTCAATGGCTGGACGCCCAAGGCCGATGTGCGCTACCCCTTTGACGCCACGGCGGCGCAAAAGCTGCTGGCCGATGCCGGCTACCCGCAGGGCTTCGAGGTGGACTTTGCCTGCAGCGCAGGCCGCTATATCAACGACGAGCAGCTGTGCCAGGCCATCGCCTCGCAGTGGGCCAAGGTGGGTGTGAAGGCCAAGCTGCGTTCGCTGCCGTTTGCCACCTATTTCCCGATGATCCAGCGCAACGAGGCCAGCATCTATTTGCTGGGCTGGGGCGTGCCAACGTTTGATGCGTTCTATTCGCTGCAGTCGCTGATCCGCTCGCCGGGCGCGGGTGGTGATGGCAATTTCAACCTGGGCCGCTTCAGCAACCCGCAGCAGGATGCGCTGATCGAACGCATCAAGAAGGAAACCGATGCCGTCACGCGCAATGGCCTGATCGAAAAGGCACTGGTGCAAGACCACGAGCTGATTTCGCACATTCCGCTGTACAACCAGGTCATCCCGTGGGCGGCTACGCAGAAGGTGGATTTGCCGCACCGCGCCGACAACCGCATCGACTGGCGCGCGCTCAAGGTCAACTGACCAGGCCCGCACAGCCAAAAAGCCCCGGTGCTATCCAGGTGCCGGGGCTTTTTTGCGCCCGTTTCCCGCCCCGGTTGCGGCCCGCCGAAGCGCGCATTCAGGCCAGTGCGCGCTGCACGGCAGGCCGCTCAGCCATGCGGCGCCGGTGGTCGGCCACCTTGGGGAACTGCGCCACGTCCACGCCATCGCTGTGCAGCCAGCCGGACATGGTGAACAGGTAGGCGTCAGCGACGGAATAGGGCTCCCCCAGCACCCAGGGGCCTTGCAGGTAGTGGCGTTCGATCACGCCAAAGCACTCGGCCATGTTCTGCGGCACCTTGCGCAGCATGTCGGCATGGGAGGCGGGCTCGTCCGCCCAGCGGCTGGCGCGCGGGCGGTGGGCGTGGGCTACGTGGACGGTGGAGGCCAGGTAGTTGTTGAACTCCTGCATGCGCGCAAAGGCAAACGGGTCCAGCGGCGCCAGTTGCGCCTGGGCATAGCGCTGGGCCACATAGGCCAGCAGGGCCGGGGTTTCCGTCAGCACGCCGTGTTCGGTGACCAGGGCGGGTACGCGCCCCTTGGGGTTGATGGCCAGGTATTCGGGGCTGCGTTGCTGCTGGGCGGCAAAGTCGAGGCGCACCAGTTCGTGGCCCGCCTGGGCCTCGTGCAAGGCAATGTGAACGGCCAGGGCACAGGTGCCGGGGGTGTAGTAAAGCGTGAGAGTAGTCATGGTTGATATGCTATAAAATAAATAGCTGCTTGCGCTTTGTGGATAAGCGCTGGAGGCCAATTTGGTTCGAAGGTTGTCAGTAGAGGTTGCGCGTGCGGACCATCAGGCGGGTCAGGCCCAGCGAGGCGTCGGTGTGGGGCGTGGGCGTGCCGGTGATCTGCCCCAGCTCCCGCACAGCGCCCACCAGCGCGTCGATCTCCAGGGGCTTGTTCGCCTCCACATCCTGCCGCATAGAGGTCTTGAACGCCCCAGCTTGCGCGTGACGGCATGGCGATCCTCGGGCTGCTGGTCAATGGGCAGGCCCAGCTTTTCGCCGATGGCCTTGGCCTCCAGCATCACGGCGCTGACAAAACCCCGCACCAGGTCGTCGTCCAGGATGCGGTCGGTGGTGGCACCCGTCCGGGCGCTGATGGGGTTGATGGTGAGGTTGCCCCGCAGTTTTAACCAGATGCACTTCTGGATGCAGTCGGTCCCCTCCACATCGATGCCGCCGCGCGGCAGCGTGTCGGCCAGGGTTTGCAGTCGCTCGCCGAGCCAGCCCCTGATAGCACCCGCCCCGTCAATGCATGCTTTCATGGTTGAAAGGCCTTTGTCTTGCAGGCGGTGATGTTTTGGTGGATTCGATGCGTGTGGTTTCGCCAGGGTCTCAATAGCCCGCAGGGCGCTGGGGTGCGCCAACGGCATCGGCGCGAAACCGCGCCAGCAGATCCTGCGCGGCGCTGGCCAGCAGCATGGTGTCCACCCCCACCGCCACAAACAGCGCACCGGCCGCGAGCCATTGGCGCGCTTGGGATTCGGTGGTGGCCAGAATGCCGGGCGCCTTGCCCGCGCGCAGGATGCGGGCAATGCCGTCGTGGATGGCGGCCTGCACATCGGGGTGCCCCGGGTTGCCCGGGTGGCCCATGGAGGCCGACAGGTCGGCCGGGCCGATGAACACGCCATCCACACCGGGCGTGGCGGCCATTGCATCGAGGTTGCCCATCGCTTCCACGGTTTCGGCCTGCACCAGCAGGCACACCTGCTGGTTCGCCTCGTGCACATACTGGGGGTAGGCCTGCCAGCGCGACGAGCGGGCCAGGGCACTGCCCATGCCACGTACACCTTCGGGTGCATAGCGTGTGGCGCGCACCAGCTGCTGTGCTTGCTCGGCGGTGTCCACCATGGGCACCAGCAACGTCTGCGCGCCGATGTCCAGGTACTGCTTGATGAGTGCGGTGTCGCCCACGGGCACGCGTACGATGGGGTGGGGCGCCTGCGCGCCCGGCGGCAGGGCGCTGCTGGCGCTGGCCGCACTGGCTATTGCCTGCAACTGGTACAGGATGGAGCGCAGGTCGTTGGGCGCGTGTTCGCCATCGATCAGCAGCCAGTCGTAGCCGGTGCCCGCGATGATTTCTGCGCTGTAGGCGTCGGCCAGCCCAAGCCACAGGCCGATTTGCGCCTGGCCCTGGGCCATGGCCTGTTTGAAGCGGTTGGTGGGTGTCTGCAATCTGAACTCCTTGCGGCGTTGCCAAGCCTGCCATCGTACGGGTTGCCGCCAGCGCGTGTGGGCACGGCCGCTATAGTCGGCTGCCCCCACCCCGGGGCTCCTTACCGATACCTGCCATGGCCAAAGATAAAACCCTTTTCACCTGCACCGAGTGTGGCGGCACCAGCCCGCGTTGGCTGGGCAAGTGCCCATCGTGCAACGCGTGGAACACGCTGATCGAATCGGTGGCAGAGGCGGGGCCCGGCAAAAACCGCTACAGCGGCGCGCAGTTTGCAGGCCTGGCGCAGGCGCAGGCTGTCATGCCGCTGGCGGCGATCGAGGCGACCGACATTGCGCGCACCCCCAGTGGCATTGATGAGCTGGACCGTGTGCTGGGCGGGGGCATCGTCGAAGGGGGCGTGGTGCTGATCGGGGGCGACCCTGGCATAGGCAAGTCCACGCTGCTGCTGCAGGCGCTGGATGCGCTGCAGCGCGCAGGTCTGCCCACTTTGTATGTGACCGGCGAGGAAAGCGGCGCCCAGGTGGCGCTGCGGTCGCGCCGGCTGGGGCTGGACCATAGCCAGGTGAATGTGCTGGCAGAGATTCAGCTGGAAAAGATTCTGGCCACCATCGAATCCATGCAACCGGCGGTGGCCGTGATCGACTCGATCCAGACGGTCTATTCCGACCAGCTCACGTCGGCACCCGGCTCGGTGGCGCAGGTGCGCGAGTGCGCGGCGCACCTCACGCGGTGTGCCAAGGCGTCCGGCGTGGCGATTGTGCTGGTGGGCCATGTGACCAAAGAGGGCGCGCTCGCCGGGCCCCGCGTGCTGGAACACATGGTGGACACGGTGCTGTATTTCGAAGGGGATACGCACAGCCAGTTCCGGCTGGTGCGCGCCATCAAGAACCGCTTTGGTGCCGTGAACGAGATCGGTGTGTTCGCCATGACCGAAAAGGGCCTCAAGGGAGTCAGCAACCCCAGCGCCATCTTTTTGAGCCAGCACAGCGAGCCGGTGCCGGGCAGCTGCGTGATGGTCACGCTCGAAGGCACCCGGCCCTTGCTGGTCGAAATTCAGGCCCTGGTAGACAGCGGTGGGCCCAGTCCGCGGCGCCTCTCTGTGGGCCTGGACAAGGACCGTCTGGCCATGCTGCTGGCCGTGCTGCACCGCCATGCGGGGGTCGCTTGCATGGACCAGGATGTGTTTGTGAATGCCGTGGGCGGCGTGCGCATCAGCGAGCCCGCCGCCGATCTGGCCGTGATGCTGGCCATCACCTCCAGCCTGCGGGGCAAGGCCTTGCCGCAGGGGTTCATCGCTTTTGGCGAGGTGGGGCTGGCAGGGGAGGTGCGGCCCGCACCGCGCGGGCAAGAGCGCCTGCGCGAGGCGGCCAAGCTGGGCTTCAGCGTGGCGGTGGTGCCCAAGGCCAATGCGCCCAAAAAGCCGATCGAGGGCCTCACCATCCATGCCGTGGAGCGGGTGGAAGAGGCCATGAACGTAGTGCGCGGCATGGGCTGATGCCCTCATACGCACTCCCCACAAGGCAAAGCGGTTGGCGCCGTAAGACAATGGGGCCATGAATTTGCGAAACATTCTGGTGCCCGTGGGGCTGGTGATTTTGGTGGTGATGGGCTTTCGGTCCTATGGCTGGATGGGTGTCGCGGCCGTCGGCGGTGGCGTGGTCATGTGGGCCCTGCTGCATTTCACGCGGCTCATGAATGTGCTGCGCAAGGCGGCAGACCGCCCCATCGGTCATGTGGGCAGCGCTGTCATGCTCAATGCCAGGCTGCAAGCCGGGGTGAGCCTGATGCATGTGGTGGCCATGACCCGTTCGCTGGGGGCGCTGCAGTCGCCAGAAAATCAACAACCCGAGTTTTACCGGTGGACCGATGGCACCCGCTCGCATGTCACCTGCGAGTTTCACAACGGCAAGCTGGTGAAATGGGTGCTGGAACGCCCCGCAGCCCCCGAGGATGCGCAAGATGGCACCGCGGGATCGGCCGCCCCGTAAAATCTGATTTTTGCGACTCTCCAGCAAACCAAAGGACACCCATGAGCCCCGTAGTTCCCTCGATGGCCGACCGTGACGGCAAGATCTGGATGGACGGCCAGATGGTCGATTGGCGCGATGCCAAGATTCATGTGCTCACCCACACCCTGCATTACGGCTGCGGCGCCTTTGAAGGCGTGCGCGCCTACAACACCGTCAATGGCACGGCCATTTTTCGCCTGCAGGAGCACACCGAGCGGCTGTTCAACAGCGCCAAGATCCTGCGCATGAAGATTCCCTTCAGCCAGGAAGAGGCCAACGAGGCGCAAAAAGCCGTCATCCGCGAAAACAAGCTCGAATCGGGCTACATCCGCCCCCTGACCTGGATTGGTGACAAAAAGCTGGGCGTGAGCCCCAAGGGCAACACCATCCACCTGATGGTTGCCGCCTGGGCCTGGGGCGCCTACCTGGGCGAAGAAGGCATGAAGCGCGGCATCCGCGTCAAGACCAGCAGCTACACCCGCCACCACGTCAACATCACCATGACGCAGGCCAAGGCCGTGAGCAACTACACCAACTCCATCCTGGCCAACATGGAAGCTACCGACGAGGGCTACGACGAGGCACTGCTGCTCGATAGCTCGGGCTTTGTCTCTGAAGGTGCCGGTGAAAACATCTTTGTGGTGAAGAACGGCGTGATCTACACGCCCGACCTGTCTGCCGGTGCCCTGAACGGCATCACCCGCAACACGGTGTTCCACATCGCCAAGGACCTGGGTCTCGAAATCGTGCAAAAACGCATCACGCGCGACGAGGTCTACATCGCGGACGAGGCATTCTTCACCGGCACGGCGGCAGAAGTCACGCCCATCCGTGAGCTGGATCGCATCGAGCTGGGCAAGGGCGACTACGTGGGCAGCCGTGGCCCCATCACCGAAAAAATCCAAACGGCATTCTTTGACATCGTCAACGGCCGCAATCCCCAATACGCTCACTGGCTCACCAAGGTTTGATCATGTCCCAAGCAGTTGTTGAAGTTCTGGCCAAGGACCTGAACGCCCAAGGGGCCGTGTTCTGCCCCAATCCCAAGGCCGGCATGAAGCTCTGGAACAGCCACCCCAAGGTGTACCTGGATGTGGCCCACAACGGCGAAGGCAAGTGCCCTTATTGCGGCACCATCTACCGCCTGAAGGCGGGGGAAGTGGTGCGCGCGGGGCATTGAGCTAGCAGCTCAGACAACCCCAGCCCAGCACCCCGCTGGCGATGCGTTCAATGTGGCGCCGCAGGGCGGGCGGCGGGGGGCAAAGGGGCGGCGGCCTGGCAGGCCTTCCCCCACAGGCTGTGGGGCGCGGGGGCGCCGTGTTGTGCCATGAGTTCAGCGAAATGCCGGCGCTCTCCGCCGCGCAGCTTGACCAGTGGCGCCATGTGGGGGTCTGCGGCCACCAGGCACAGGCGTGGGTAGAGCAGGTACCACTTCCACGACACGGCTTTTTGATAGAAAAACGCCGTGTCCTCGGCTTTGGAGAGCGTCAGTCGGCTGTTCGGGTGGCGGCGCAGCACCCGCTGGGCGGTGACATGCCCCAGCAAATAGACCGGATCGGTGATGCCCTGCAGCAATGCGGCGTAACCGGGTTCGCGCTGCAGCGATGCCAAATAGGCTTGCGTGCCGATTTCAAAAAGCGCATGGTGAAACTCTCTTTGCCATGCCGTCACAAACGCCCCACCCGCTGGTGCGCCAAACGCCCAGTTCTCGATCACGGGGTAGCGGGCATCGTGCGTGTAGCCGCCCAGGTAAAAACCGACGAATTCCGAGTCCTCTGCGCCTTGCCTGGCCTCTAGCCAATCCAGGGGCTGGGTCAGTACCACGCTGGCATCCAGCCAGTAGCCACCGTAGCGACTGACCAGGTACAGGCGAATCCAGTCAGACTGCTTGACGGGGTTCAGCGCACTGAACCCCTCAGGCCAGTCGGTGGGCGGCACATGGTCGCGCACGGTCTGCTGGTTCAGTACCTGTACTTCAAAATCGGGGCACTGGGTTTGCCAATTGGCGATGCATTGCTGGACGAAAGGGTCGGGTTCCACCGCATGCCAGTAACTCCAGATCTTGCGGGGAATGGGCGCGGGGTGCTCGGTGGGTGCCGTGCTTGGGGC